>NZ_BRXR01000001.1:2257500-2558500 GCF_026012015.1 Clostridium omnivorum
ATCTAAGCGTGAAGCCCACCTCAAGATAAGATTTCCCATAGCGTAAGCTAGTAAGACCCCTTGAAGAACACAAGGTTGATAGGTCAGGGGTGTAAGCGCAGTAATGTGTTTAGCTGACTGATACTAATAGGTCGAGGGCTTGACCAAATATTCTTAATCTGTTCAGTCTTGAGAGAATAGCATTCTCTTAAAGGAAACTCACTCAACAGAGTTGAGGAGTACTGATTAGTTAGCAAAATCGAAGATTTTGACTAATCATGTATCTGGTGGTAATGGCAAGAAGGTAACACCCGTTCCCATTCCGAACACGAAGGTTAAGCTTCTTAGCGCCGATGGTACTGCAGGGGAGGCCCTGTGGAAGAGTAGGACGCTGCCAGGTTAATAGAAAACACTAAGTTTAAATACTTAGTGTTTTTTTCTTATTTTTGCCTCCCCCTCGTACGACGGGGCAAAAAGGTTTTAACCATTTATTTTTTCTTTCCATAAAGTAAATGTTGAAAAAGGGCGTAATCCAATGCTATAGTAGAATTGCTTACGGGAGCCTACCAAAACCTTTTTTGCACCAAGCTCTCCCACACGCCTGATTCCTTCTAAAACTGCGGCCTTTCCGAGTCCCATCTTGCGGTAATCGGGATCGGTAGCCACAGGCTCAATTACTGCAAAGCCTGCATCTTTGTCATACCACATTCCACAATAAGAAACAAAGTTACCATCTGGTGCAACCACAGCCACCTTCAGGTTTAAGTCCACATTGGGCCGGAGCATCGCTTTTTTTGCTTCCTGTTCTTCTTCTTCAGAAAACTTTAGCTCTCCCTCACCATTAAGTTCATGATTGAATCCCCTATATAAAACGCGCCTGTATTGATATAAGTCAAAGGTTTCCTTCATGGTAGTAATGTGAAATCCCTCCGGTAAATCGTATGCTGTGGATGTTTTATCCAAATAAAAAAACGAATCGAATTCTTTTTCCTGTGTGGCAACAAAGCCAAGTCCGGCTGCAATATCCTGAAACTCCAAGTCAGAATCCCTTATAATGACGCCAAATTCCCCATCCTTTGCTAGATTGTCCTTCGCATACAGCAATATCTCTTTTTTCAAGTATGTATATTCCGGTAAAGTTAGGCAAAAGGCTTCTCCAAGCCTGGTATCAAAGGTCGCCACTCCCACGATTTTACCTTCATCTTCCCATAGGCCAATTCTGCCTACAGCAGATTTATCCAAATACCTATGGGTTGCCATCCAATCCCACCTAGTGTATTCAAATTCTGCATACCTAAGTTTTATAAAGAATGCCCTTACCTTATGGTAATCTTCTGTAATACCTGGTTGCTTTGTATAATTTCTAAATTGTACTGACATCTGTATACCCTCCACTATATATTTTTATATATCAACAATGGCAATGCTATTTATATAGCCCTGTACATTACCCTCTAATAATCAAATTTTATATCAAAGGTGCACTGAATTGAAGATAAAAAACATTTCTATATTATTTTTTACATAAAAAACTACCACTCATTTTTTATTAAAGAGTGGTAGTTTTAAAAATAACTATTCTTTGGCATATATTATTTTCTTAATACTATGCTCAGATAAAAAAAATTCTTCAGCTAAATCCTTAATCTTATAGCCACTTGCATATTTGCATCGAATATCCTTATTTCTATTTTGTATTAAAACTCGGGTTCCTGATTTTTCTCCCCACTTTTTTCGTGTTTCCAATTGTAATGGAATATATAAATATTCACCTTGGATATACTTTTGAATTTCTCTAACTAAATCACCTGGTAAAATCATTTCTGCTTTTACATATTTCACAAAGCTCAACTCCTTAAATTTATACTATAAATTTAAGAGGCAAAGCCTGCATATGTATGGTCTATTATTTTAAAGGCGACTACTTATTACCTCTGTGCAAATTGTCGCCACACGCCATACTTACCGGCTTTGCACAGAGTAAATCATGCATTCCAAGTGCTTCAAGTTCAAACCCCATATTATCACCCCTATTATCTTACTTCAATGCAAATTTTACTTAAATTATAAAGTTACTATCAATTATTGTCAATTCTCTAGCTTACGCCTCGTGTCGATTTATAAAGTCTCTGAAATGTGGCACATAATAAAAATCAATAAGCTAATGATTAACAAAAAAAGGAGGCCATAGGCCTCTTTTAAATTTCCTAATAGCTACTATTATGATAAAATATAGCTTTATTTTAAAAGATCTTTTAAAGTTTCAATGTGAGAGGATACATTTTTTATTGCTTTGGTTAAGGTTTGGTATGTTTTAGTATGTTCAGCATTTGTATTCTTCACTAGTCTGCCTTGTATGTTTACCAGCAAAGAATATAAATCTTTTTCTAGGTTCAGCGAGAACCTTAAAAAGTCCCTGATGTTATCAATTTCAGGTACATATAGTCTTGAACTAAATTCATTAATTAAAAAGGATATCTTATCATATATTACGAAATCAATCTCGTCACATTCCTCAGGTGTAATTTCCATCTTTAATTCTTTATAATATTTAATAGTTCTATCTACTTGCTTACCTAAAACAGTTGACATAATTTTTATAGATGGAATATCACAATTTTTTTGTCCTATTACTTCAAATATAGCTTTTCTTTTTGTACTCACATCAATGCCTTTATTAAGTATATCTATAATATTATATCCCATTGCTGCTACCACCTTATGTTATTTATTACTGCACTATAATATTCGGATGAAATTTAGAAAAAATTATCGTTTATTTTGAAATCACTGTATTTATTATGTATAAGTAGAAAGTTATCAACAATATATTGTGTATAATGTTGATAACTATACTATATATAGAATTAATGTTGATAACTTTAATACATATTAAAGTAATTGATCCATCATACTAATATAGTATTGATAAATTAATATAGAATGATACTATCTAGTAATATTAATTGTTATAAGCAAAGACAGAATAATTGATAATTATTCTTCACAGTATGAGTGGTACAGGAGGCTTTTTATGAATAACTTTATGTTCAAAAATCCTACTAAGCTGATTTTTGGAAGAGATACGGTGCAAAGAATAGGAGAGGAAGTTAAGGAAAGCGGAATAGATAAAGTGCTTTTGCTATATGGCAAGGGTTCTATATATAAAAATGGAATATACGAAGCAGCAGTTAAAGCTTTAAAGGAAAATGGTATAGAATTTAAAGAGCTTTCAGGAGTAAAAGCTAATCCAGAGCTATCTAAAGTACATGAGTGTATTGAGGTTTTGAAGAAGGAGAATTTACAAGGTATCATAGCCATAGGGGGAGGTAGTGTTATTGATACTGCTAAGGCTGCTGCTGCCGGAGCAAGGTACGAGAGTGACATTTGGCAGGTATTTGAAGGTAATGGAGAGATAAAAGAGGCTATCCCCATATTTACTGTGCTAACAATATCATCTGCGGGTTCAGAAATGAATTCTTGCTGTATTATGACTAATGAAGATGAAAATAAAAAGATGGCCTTTACTTCAGATTATATATATCCTAAAGTATCAATAGTTGACCCTGCCGCACAATTTACACTTTCAAAGGAACAGACTGTTAATGGAGCAATTGATGTTATGAGCCGTGTATTAGAATTATACTTTGAAGGAGTAAAAAACAGTGATGTAATGGATGAGGTTTTAGAGGGAATTTTGAGAACCATAATTAAGCATGTACAAGTTTTGATAAATGAGCCTGACAATTATAATTCACGTGCTGAGCTAGCGCTGTGTGCTGTACTACCCACTAATGGATATTACTCTATAGGAACAAAAGGGTGCCCTTTAGTATCACATCAGCTTGAACATCCATTAAGTATATTTTTTGATATTGCGCCGGGAGCAGGATTGTCCATTGTTTTTCCTAGTTGGATGAAGTATGTGTATAAGTACAACATTAAAAAGTTTGTTAGATTTGCAAATAAGATTTTTGGAATTGAGCAAGGCACAGAGGATGAAAGAGTGTTAAAAGCTATTGAGCTATTAAGAGACTTTTATAAGAGCTTAGGAGCGCCTGTAAGCTTAAAGGAAGCCGGGATTAGATATGAGGACTTAGCTAAGCTAGCAGCTAATGCGGCCGAACTAGGTAATGCCAGAACTATATGGGTATTAGGTAAAGAGGATATTCTTCAAATTTACAAGCTTTCTTATGAATAATATATAAAACTATAAAGCCTCCTGCAGTAAAACAATGCAGGAGGCTTTATAGTTAAAACATATCTTTTCGATTTAAAACAATAACAGCACCTAGGCATAATGAAGTTATTATACCTATGATAATCCAAAAGCCTTGTGGATTTTCTGCCAGTGGCACTATTACATTCATTCCAAATAGTCCGCTTACCATAGTAGGAATTGCCATAACTATGGTTATAGAAGCTAAGAACTTCATTACTATGTTTAAGTTATTTGAAATTACAGAGGCAAAGGCATCCATAGTGCCGCTTAAGATATTGCTATAGATATTAGCCATTTCAATTGCCTGCTTATTTTCTATTATTACATCCTCTAAGACGTCTTTATCCTCAGGATACTTTTGCATTATCTCCATCTTAAGCATCTTTTCTAGGGTAATTTCATTGGCTTTTAAAGATGTAGAGAAGTAAACCAGCGACTTTTCCAAGGATAAAAGCTGAATTAGCTCTTTATTTTTCAAGGACTTGTGCAATTTTCTTTCTATCATAACACTCTTTTTATCGATTTGTCTTAAATATAGAAGATAGTAGGTGGATATCTTAAATAATATTTGAAGAATAAATCTAGAACGTTTATAAGTAAAGAAAGATTTAACTTTACCTTCAGCAAAATCAGTGAGTATTTTGCTGTTTTTTAAGCAAACTGTAATTATTTCTTTTTCTGTATGAATTATTGCTAATGGATATGTATCATAGGTTAGTGAGTTTGCTTCCATTTCAGTAAAAGGAATATCTAGTACAAATAATACATTATTACCGTCCATATCTATACGGGAAGTTTCTTCTTCATCCATTGCAGCCCTTAAGAATTCAAGCGGTGCACCCGTTTTTTTCGACACTAAAAGCAGCTCTTGATCTGAAGGAGCTACAATATTAATCCAACAACCTGGCTCAATTGCTTCAAGTTTCTGCATTGGAGAACCTGTTTCATCAGAGTGCTTATAAATTGAAATCATAAAAAATCCTCCTTAGCCATAATGTAGAAAAAGCCAGCGCCGGCTTTTTCTCAACTAATTATATTATAGCTTAAAAGAGGATATTGTCTATATATGAAGTTAAATTATTTAGTCTTCACAAGGCATAATTGGAAGCTTGAAGCTCTCATAAAACTCAGTTTTAACCTCGCTTAATAAGGGTTCGTCTTCTACTAAATCAAGTCCAGTTATAGCTAGTGCTTCAGCAGCTATTAGGCAGTTATTAATTGCATATTCAGAAATAGTTGCTTTTGCAAACTCCGAAGACATATAAGGAATAGTTTTGTCTTCTACTATAGATATAAAAGGATGAATACAAGGAACTACTCTGCTTACTGTACCGAGACTAAGACCTGCTAGAGTATCCTTAGAATCATTTATATCAATTATACCGCATTCCTTTAAATTATGAGAAAAAATCCTAGATAGTGAATTATTAGTTATTAGTTCATCATAAGGAAGCTCATGCATAAACACATTTGCCTGCACTTCCATAATGCTGCTGGTGGCCTTTACTAGTTCGCGAAACTTTTTCTCTATTTCGCAGGCGATTTCCATCTTTGGAGCTCTTATATAAAAGCTGGATTCTGAATGCATAGGAGCGGTATAAGGAGAATTACTGCTTTGAACAAAGATTCCATCTATGGCGCAGTGCTTAGGAAAACCCTTAGTTAAAAGACTTAAGCCATTAAAGGTGAAAAGACTTGCCTCTTGTGCAGAATAGCTGCCTGATTTTGAAACAGGGTTTGGAGTTACATCATAAGTAATTTTTAGTGGCACAATTGCTCTCGATGTACCGCTTAAGGCAGTTTCAATATCAGGATGAGCCATTAGACATACATCTATATCTTTAAAGGTTCCCTGCTTAGCCATGGTAACCTTAGCCCCACTCTTAAATTCTCCAGGACAGCCTAATACTATTACAGTACCGCTTCCTAGCTTCTTAATTACCTTTGCTAATGAAAATGCTGCTCCTAAAGACATGGTTGAAATTAAATTATGGCCTGTAGTATGACCGTCTTTTCCGTGAGCATCATATTCACATAGATAGCAGATTTTAGGATGGCCGCTGCCATATTCAGCGTAGAAAGAAGTTTCTATATCAAGGTAGTGCTCAGTGACCTTAAAATCATGCTCTTTAAGCATCTTTACTATGTAATTGTAAGCTTTATGTTCTTTAAAGCTTTCTTCTGGATTTTCATATAGATATTTAGTAAGTTCTACTAGATCATCTTTAATTGTATGTAAATAGCTTATCATTTCTTGTTTCATAGCATTTTTCTCCTTTCAGTGGAAACACTAGGTAATCTATTTTGCTTATTCTCATTGGCAAGTTATCTGCTAAAGGTCATTTATAACTTTAAACATCTCTTTTTTCATAGTTTAAAGTTAGTTTACCCTAATAGATAAAAATATATTTTAATAAAGTTTAAATATTTAAGTGGACAAAATAAAAATCATGGATGACCTGAATAAAATATAGTATAAGAGGCAAAAATTTAGATAAAATAAAGCATGTGCTTGAGGGGGATATCATGAAAAAACAAGATTGTATAATATGTAGAAAGCCTCTAAAAGATGGTATAATGATTAATGGAAGAGGAATTTGCAGATCATGTGAAGAAAGACTGATAAATGCAGATGTTGATACGGATTTTTATGAGTATTACAAGGACTGCATTAAGAGGTCTATAACTCAGAATGCACTTAAGGGAGAGGAAATAACTTGTCAAAATTACCACTTGTAGAGGGAATTTTAAAATACGCTTACGAAAATAATATATCCTTTTGTATGCCAGGGCATAAAGGAGGATTAGGGTTTTTAGCTACTAGAGAAGGCAAAGAATTATATAATAACCTTATAAAGGGAGACATAACAGAAGTTGACGGAATGGATAATCTTCATAAGCCTGAAGGTATTATTAAGGAAGCAATGTCACTATTAAAGGACTTTTATGGCAGCAAAAAATCTTACTTTCTAGTAAATGGTAGTACTAGTGGAAACTTAGCTATGATTTTTGCTGCCTTCAATGAAGGTGATAAGGTTATAGTAGAAAGAAATTGCCACAGATCAATTTTTAATGGAATTGTGATGAGGAAGCTACAACCTGTTTACATAAAAAATGAAATAAATGAAAATTATAATGCTCCTCTTTCCATAGATTTGGAGCATTTTTTGTGCTTAATTGAAGAAAACAGGGATGCTAGGGGAATTATAATAACTTATCCAAACTATTATGGCATATGTACAGATTTAGAATTTATAATAGATAAGGCAAAACAGTATGGCATGAAGGTGCTAGTAGATGAGGCTCATGGAGCTCATTTTGGGGTGCATAGTGAGCTTCCAAAGTCTGCGTTAAGCCTTGGAGCAGATATGGTGGTTATGAGTGCTCATAAGACCTTGCCAAGCCTAACTCAGACGGCCTATCTCCATGTGGGTGAAAATATGGATATGGAGAAGGTAGACTTTTATGTTAGTGCCTTTTTAAGTACCAGTCCGTCCTATATGCTTATGGCTTCTATGGATTATGCCAGATTTTATTTGCAGGAGTATGGCAAGGAGGCATATGCGGGTTTACTTAAATTGTGCAGAAGGTATAGGGGAAAAATAAATAAGCTTTCACATTTTCATATTCTAGGGCCAGAGGATTTAGAAGGACAGACTATTGACGAGACTAGATATGTACTGAATGTGAAAAAGGGTTATTCAGCACATAAACTATTGGACTATTTAAAGACTAAAGGTATTCAAGGGGAAATGAGCGATGGCTATAATGTAATACTTATTTTTTCACCCTTTAATAGAGAAGAAGACTTTATAGCACTGTATGAGGCGCTTGAAGAGTGGATAGAAAAAGTTCCTAAGGAGAGTAAGGATAACTTTTACGCAAGCTTCTTTAATGATTTTCATACCTTAGAAAAAGAGCTTGCTCCTTATGAGGTAATGGAGAAAGAAAAGTGCTTAGTTAATTTAGAGGATAGTAAGGGAAAGATCAGCAAAAGTGCAATTGTCCCTTATCCGCCAGGGATTCCTCTTATTATGCCAGGGGAAGTTATAGATGAGAAGTCCATAAATGTGGTAAAATATTATTTAGATAACCATATAACTGTATTAGGTATTGAAGAACAAAAGCTTTGGATAGTGGAGGAATAGTTATGACAAAAGGACTTTTAATAACCTTTGAGGGGCCAGATGGTTCAGGTAAAAGTACTCAAATTGGACTTTTAAAGGAATACTTAACTAGCAAAGGTTACAATATATTGTGTACAAGAGAGCCTGGGGGAACAGAAATAAGCGAAAAAATAAGGGAAATAATATTAGATAATAAGAATAGCAACATGGCGGATATGTGTGAAGCGCTGCTCTATGCTGCATCAAGGGCTCAATTAGTCAATGAGGTGATAAAACCGGCTTTAGAAAAAGGAACTATGGTTATATGTGATAGATTTGTAGAATCTTCAATTATTTATCAAGGTATAGGAAGAGGCCTTGGGGTAGAGAGAATAAGAGGTATAAATGAAGCTGCTCTAGATGGACTTAAGGCAGATGTAACTTTTATGCTTACTATTCCTTATGATGAAGGCTTAAGAAGAAAAAGCAAGCAAAGGACTCTTGATAGGCTTGAAAATGGTGGAGATGATTTTCACAAGAGAGTTTTTGAAGGCTATAGAGAGCTTGCAGAAAGCAGAGACACAATAAAGGTTGTAGATGCAAACAGAGATATTGAATTAATACATAAGGATATTGCACATACTATAGAGGAGTTAATAGCCAATCATAAATAAAGTGCATATAATACTAATAAATAAATTAATATTAACAGAATATTGATGAAATTTTCACACAAAAAGCTTGCAAATAGATAGAAAAAAGTGTAAATTAAATATAAAAATATTACACAGTAACAGTGAGTATGTTACACATAAGGAGGGGTAATATGAAACTTATAATAGCGATTGTACAGGACGATGATGCTGGTGAACTTATAGATGTATTAACTGATGGCGGTTTTAGAGTTACTAAGCTCGCAACTACTGGCGGTTTTTTAAAGGCAGGAAATACAACTCTTATGATGGGGGTTGAAATTGAAAAAGTTGACAAGGTACTAGGAATAATTGAAGAGGTATGCAAAACTAGGGATCAAATAGTTACATCACCTTCACCTGTAGCAGGTTCTACTGGAGTTTATGTTCCATACCCTGTTGAAGTAGAAGTTGGAGGAGCAACTGTTTTTGTAGTTGATGTAGATAAATTCATTAAGATATGATAAAGTAAAACTATAGTATAAGTGGAACTCTGAAGGGAGGTACGCTTTAAGAGGATAAAAAGAAACAAGTCCTTGATAAGCTTTAGTTTTGAATTTTGATGAAATAATTGGTCACGATAATGTAAAAATGCAAATAAATAAATCCATAAATTCGGGCATGTTCTCACATGCCCATCTTGTCGTTGGAGAAAATGGCATAGGAAAGAGTATTTTAACAAGAGCAATTGCAATAAAGCTGCTTGGAAAAGAGCAGGATAAGGAATATGCAGATTTAATAGAATACAGAGTACAAAAGAATAAGCAGTCTATTGGTATAAAAGAAGTAACCGAAAAGATTATTGAAGAGATAAATAAAAAACCCTATGAAGGTGATAAAAAAGTAATTATTGTTTATCAAGCTGATAAGATGACTGTAGATGCACAAAATGCATTTCTAAAGACTATAGAAGAACCGCCTAAAGGGGTATTTATTATATTATTATGTGAGAATCTTGAGCTAATCTTAGACACAATAAAGTCAAGATGTCAGATACACAAGCTTCAGAGATTGAGTCTTGAGGAAATGAAGCTATACTTAAATAAGAAGTATCCAAGGCTAATGCCTGAAGAATTAAAGACAATAGTTGCCTTCAGTGATGGAATACCAGGGAGAGCAGAGAGTTTTATTGAAGATGAGGATTTTAAGCAGATAAGAAATAGCACCCTAGAGATACTTCTTAACATAAAGGAAAAGAAATGTTTGGATTTTTTGAAGTATTCAGATTTTCTTTTGCAGTATAAAAATGATTGGAAAGAAGTATTAACATGGTTTTTATCATATATCCGTGATACAATGATATATAAGGAAACAGGCAGGGAAGACTTAGTAATAAATGTGGATAAAGTTAACTCCATAAAAGACCTAGCCTCTATGTTTTCTTTTAATAAATTAAATGATATTATAGATATTATAAATGAAACAAGAAGAAGACTAGATCACAATGTAAATACGTCATTGGTATTTGAAAATATGTTGGTCAAGTTTCAGGAGGATTAGTTTTATATGATAAAAGTAGTAGGCGTTCGTTTTAAAAAGGCAGGTAAGATTTATTACTTTGATCCTGTGGATATAGATGTAAATAAAGGTGATAGTGTAATAGTAGAAACAGCAAGAGGAATTGAATTTGGCCAATGCGTTGTTGGGCCAAAGGAGATATCTGAAGAGGATATAGTATCACCATTAAAAACTGTTATAAGAAAAGCAACTGAGGAAGACATTGTAAGGCATGCAGAAAATCAGGTAAAGGAAAAAGAGGCCTATAATATTTGTGTTGAAAAAATACAACAGCACAAGCTAGTTATGAAGCTTATTGATGTGGAGTATACTTTCGATAATAATAAAGTTATTTTCTATTTCACTGCAGACGGAAGAGTTGATTTTAGAGAGCTTGTAAAGGATTTAGCCACAGTATTCAGAACTAGAATAGAGCTAAGACAAATAGGGGTGCGTGATGAATCAAAGATGGTAGGGGGGCTTGGTCCTTGCGGAAGACCACTTTGCTGCTCATCCTTCCTGGGAGATTTTGCTCCTGTTTCAATTAAAATGGCAAAGGAACAAAATTTATCGCTAAATCCAACAAAAATATCAGGTATCTGTGGAAGACTTATGTGCTGCTTAAACTATGAACAGGATACCTATGAGGATATCAGAAAGAGACTTCCTAGAGTGGGTTCTATTGTAGAAACACCATTTGGCAATGGAGAAGTAGTAGCTAATAGCGTAGTTAAAGAGTTAGTGAAGGTGAAAATTAGATCCAAAGATGGAGAGGAAGTATTAAGAGAAGTATCGATTAATGAGATTACTTTAGTTTCCGGAAATTATGAGGGTATAATTGAAGAAAATGAAATTAAGATTGAAATAGAAGATGCAGATGTAGATATGAATGAAATAAAGGAACTTTTTAAGGAGAACTAAGGGGGATACTACTTATGAAGTCAGTAATTAAAGTAGGGAACATGAGAACTATACAGGATGTTGGCGTTATAAGAAATGCCATAGCCAATAATGAAGGCGTTTTAGCTTGTCAAGTAAATAAGGAGAAGCAGGAAGTGGACGTTGTGTATGATACCTACTTTGTGACATTAGAGGATTTAATAGCATCTCTAGAGGATATGGGATATACAGTGTTATAATTATTTAATAAAAAATTGCATACTTCAATTGCTGGAAAATCATATTGGGTATAGACAGATTAAAAATGTATTGAAAATATAATGAAAAGTGGTAAAATGTAATTGGACAACCTATGTCAAAAATTTTAGGAGGTGTTTTATATGGCATATAAAATAACTGATTCTTGCGTTAGCTGTGGAGCATGTGCTTCAGAATGTCCTGTTAGCTGCATAAGCCAAGGAGACAGCATATTTGTTATAGATGCAGATAGCTGCATCGATTGCGGAAACTGTGCTAATGTTTGCCCAGTAGGAGCACCAGTTCAAGAATAATTGAACGAAAAGACCACCTAAAAGGTGGTCTTTTTTTATACCTTAAGAAGCTGCTTATATCTATAAAAGTGATAAAAAGCTGATGATAAGAATTAAATATTGGAGTAGAATATTAGTATAGGAAATATATATTGTTTTATGAAAGAGGGGTTTGTTATGGATAAGATATATACTAAAACAGGTGATAAAGGAACAACTTCAAATTTACTTGGAAAGACTCTTTCTAAAGCTGACGAAGATATTAATCTTAATGGCGGTGTTGATGAAATAAACAGTTATGTGGGCTATTTGAGAAGTAAAATAGGAAAAGTGGGCTATAAGGAAGAGGATTTAAAATATATAGATGGTGTTTTGAGAGAAATACAGTATCACCTATATCTAATTGGAGTAGAAATATCTACAGAGTTTTCCGAGGAGCATATAACCAGCGATGAGGTAAAGTTTCTAGAGGCTAATATAGATAAATTTACAGATAGTACAGAGCAAATGAAATCCTTTATCTATTATTCTGGCAGTGAAGCCTGCACACTTGCACATGTTATAAGAACTACAACTAGAAGAATTGAGAGAGATTTTGTGAGAACTTTTCATGGCAGACAATATCCAGTTTGTTATCAATATATCAATAGATTATCAGATTTTTTCTTTTCTCTAGCTAGATATTTTAATGGATTAGAGAATATACCAGATGAGCCAATAACCATAAGATAGTAGTAAAGCTCCTGCTTTGCAGGAGCTTTACTATTACTTGTGCATTTCTTCATGTATTGCTAGAAATGCTGGTATGAAGGTTGTAAGAAGTATGAAAGTAAGGAGAAAACTTGATATATTAATGTTTTGGACGTTAACTAAAAGTTGGTTTATAAAGTATAAGCTAGATATAATCCAAATAGCAATATAGGAAGTTAATACTAGAAGCATAGTCTGTATGATATCATAAAAGCTTAAAGGATTTTTCATAATATCACTACCTTTCAAAAATTATATCTTTATATTTATAGCTTATGACTTTTTTGTTATAGAGCAATTATGGAATTGTTAAGGTATGGTTAATATGTAATTTTGTTAATAAAATTGCTTTGTGCTCACAAGAATATATTGTTTTGGGTTTATCTTTGAATTAATTAAAAAAACTTAAGTTAAGAGGTAAAAAGGAGGATTATTGTGATAAAAAATGTAGTATTTGATATTGGAAATGTGTTAATAAATTTTAAGCCTTTTGAGTTTCTAAGAGAGAGATTTGCAGATGAAGCTGTAGTTCAAGCTGTTTACAGTACCATATTTGAGAGTAAGGAATGGCCCGAACTAGATAGAGGTACAATCACTGAAGAACAGGCTACTGAAAATTTTTGCAGGTATTGTTCTGAATATGAAGAGGAAATTAGGAAAGTTATGAGAGAATGGCATTCAATGCTGACTCCAATTGAGGCTACAGTTGATATTTTTAAGGAGCTTAAACAGAAGGGCTACAAGATATATGTATTATCTAATTATCATATGAAGGCCTTTGAGAGTACATATAATAATAATGAGTTTTTTAAACTAGCTGATGGCATGGTGGTTTCACATAGAATAAATATGCTTAAGCCAGAGCCTGAAATTTATGATTTTCTTCTTAAGGAATATAGCTTAAATGCACAGGAAACTTTATTTATAGATGATACTCTAGCTAATGTTGAAGGAGCAAACAAGGCAGGTATAGAAACAATATTCTTTAAAAGTGCTGAAGCACTAAGAGAAAAGCTAAAAGGCCTAAAGCTGTTATAAAGGATAAAATGATAAAGCTATGAGTATTACGACATGAAAAGTGACAGTTAAAATTAGTTTATGTACAATTTAACCAAGTTGTATTTTCACATTAGTCCTTAGAAGGTATAATTTTACATATAAGATGATAGTAAACTATTTATCTAATAGATGTTTACTATCAATAGTTTACCTAGAATCAATTATTAAAATAATTATTAAGAGGTGGATTTTTGTGAAAAAGGCAGTAGCTTTTACAGTAGTATTATCATTTATACTTCTTGTATTTACATCATGCAAAAGCCAAGGTGGAGAAAAAGTTCTTAGAGATTTTATTACAGAATTTTATACTGTGGATCAAAGTGACTATGATTTTTATGAGAAAGCGATAAAAGGTGCTAATGAGTCTGAAGTTGCAGAATTTGATAAGGCTTATGAAACAGAAAATAAGAAATTTAAGCCATACCTCACTGATAATTCATATGTAGCGTTCGTTAATGATAGGTTATCAGTTGCCAGGATAAAAAACTTTTATGCAAAAGGTAATTTAGCAGAAGTTAAAGACATAAAGATAAGCAAGTCATCAGAAAATGAAAAAGAAAAAACAATAACTTATAACTTTGAGCTGCAGCTTAAGGAGAAAAATAAAGATACTAAGAAAGAAGAAACCACTAAAAAAAGCGGAACAATTACAGTTATAAATGAGAATGACACTTATAAGATAGTGGATGCAATTCCCATAAATTGGACGGAATAGGAAGTTAATAAATAACGTTATAGTGCATGATTATAGCAAGTACAGATAATTATATAAATGCAGGGGGTATATTATGTTTAAATTAAATTTGAAAGATGAGGATATTGTAATGAAAATTACAGCTACAAGGTCTGTAACCGCAAAGGATGTTGTGGCTAACCTTGTAGGAAATTTAATAACCAGAGCTGGTGGAGATATAGCTGATGTAGTTCACTTGATACTAACTAAGGATTCCATTTACTTGGAGTACATTGGGCATGTATCATTAGGATATGCAGAGGAGACAAGAGACCTTGATAGAATATATTTGGAAGAAATAAAGGAATTTGCTGTAGTTCCCAGCGGAAATGAAGAATTAATAAAAATCACTACTGGAAATAAAGAACTTTCTTTTAGCAGAGACAACTCTAAAAAAGATGACTTAGCTGTTACTATGGCTAAAGTAATTGAAGATATTAAATAATATAGGTTTATTTTAAAATACTCAAAGGAACCAACAGGTTCCTTTTTTGTTATACTAATTTTCAGCAATAAAAGGAAGGTTTTATAAAAGTGATGAAAATAATTTACATATTTGTTATAATAAACATGTATTGATTTTTGGGGGTTATTTTTATGAAAATGGCATCATTACTTAAAAAGAACTTTTTTCTTTTAATGCTAGGTAAATTAGTTTCATTAATAGGAACGCAAATGCAAAACTTTGCACTTTCGCTGTATGTACTTAGGATTACAGGTTCGGCTACAAAATTTGCTTCGGTTTTAGCTGTAACATTAATTCCACAGCTAATTTTAGGACCTTTTGCAGGGGTATTTGTAGATTGGTTTGATAGAAAGAAGATAATTGTCTATTTAGACCTAGCAGCAGGACTGTTAGTTGGAGGTTATGCTGTACTATATATGGTAAACGGAGGGCTATCCCTTAGCAGCATATATGTTTTAGCAATAGCGCTATCCATTATTTTTTTGATATTCCAGCCAGCTATAACTACTGTAATACCTTCTATAGTAGAGAAGGATGAATTAGTAGATGCTAATGGAGTTAATTCTTTTATCATGAGCATTGGTAATTTAGCAGCACCAGCTCTTGCAGGAGTTCTATTTGGTTTCTATGGACTTTCTATAATACTTATTATAAATGCTATTAGTTTTATATTTTCATCTATCTGCGAGATGTTTTTAAGTATACCTAAAAATAATAGGATGCCAGAAAAGGTGGATGCTAAGGTATTTATAAAGGATTTTGGTGAGGGAATTAAATTTGTAAAAGCTAATAAGCTTATACTTAACATTATGATTATGGCTCTAATAGTAAACTTTTTTGCAGATCCTGTATTTTCAATAGGGTCTACCTATATATCGAAGCAGATAATTAAGATTTCCGATTTGCAGTATGGAACTATGGAATCTATTATAGTAATAGCACTTATTATTGCACCTTTTTTCAGCAGTATAGTTTCAAGAAAAATGAGTATGTGTAAAATTATAGTTGTAAATTTAATTATGTCTGGTATATTTATATTAATATTGGCTATTATACCATCACCATTTTACTTGAACATGTTTAAAGGTAATACAGTACCATACATCAGTATGATAGTAGTCTTTTTTATAATTGTGCTTATCACTACTATACTAAATATAGGGCTCGGAGCTTTTTTTCAACAGCAAGTGCCTATATCAATGATGGGAAGAGTGAGCACTCTAATGAGCACTATATGTATGGCGGCTATGCCTCTAGCACGTATGATATTTGGAGTTTTATTTGATAAAATACCTGCTTATACTTGTATAGCTATCTGTGGGGCTGCACTAGTAATATCAATGCTTCTATTAAAGAATGGCTTATATGAAGCCGAAAATACACAAGAAACTTTAATTAAAGTTCAAGAAGAAATTGAAACTATTTAAATATAAGTGTTTTTAATGAAAGGATAAAATATGAAGGGTAAAGATAAGTTTAAAATAACTAAGGAAAAAAGAGATGAAATGATTGCTTCAATAAAAGCCTATTATTTAGATGAAAGAGAAGAAGAAATAGGTGATCTTGCAGCTTCTATGATGTTAAACTTTATAATTGAAGAGCTTGCCCCTGAATTTTATAATCAGGGCGTTTATGATGCGTACAAATACATGAATGACAGAGTAGAAGATTTATTAGGCATTCAAAAGTAAAGCATGGAGATATCCATGCTTTTTGCATAATTTTATTTAATTAGAGGTAGTAAAATGGATTATGTATTTAAAAATCAGAGGGAAAAAATCAGTATAGTTAAGGGTAAAGGGTATTATAACAATGTGCCTTTTGGAGATGAAATATCAGAAAGGAGTCTGTTTTATGATGAGATTATAAGAGAGTTAAGCTTTGATTTTAATCAGTGCATAATTAGGCTTAATCAATGTTCTAGAAATTTTATTAAAGATACAGACGGGTGCAATGTTCTATATTTATCCGATACAGATGGTGGATATCCAAGAAAGGGAGTAGCAGTAAAAACAAATAATGAGATTAAAGAATATCCTAACCTTAGATATGTAGACCTTATGATAAATGAGAAAAATATAAAACAAGGGAAGCTGAGTATTTTTTCTCATGAAATTGGACATGTAATGATGGAAAATATATGGCCAAACTTTCCTGTGGGTAATTCAGTAAAACCTCATGCAAGTATGGCGGTAACAGATTACTTTTTAGCATTTTATGAGGGTTTTGGAGAACATTTTCAAAGGCTTGTTTACGATAATGTAGATTATTATAATAAGCTGCAAAGGGAGCAGGAAGGCTTTAGAGATGATATAACAAAGCTTTGGCATAGTAAAATAGATAAAGATTTGAGATTAAATGCTGTACTAAATAATCAGTATATACATAAAAATCTGTTGCCTAGCCTAGACACATCCAGTATGGAGCTTCAAGAGTTAATTGTGCTGGAACATTTATCACCAATATTTGATAAGATTAAACTAAAAAATGCACAGGAGATGCTTTCCTGCGAAGGTGTTATAGCTACACTTTTTTATAGGATAAATACAAATAAGGATATACAATATAATTATGCTTGCAGAGACTTTTATAATAACTTTTTAATTGATAAAATTCCTGAGGATACGGATATTAGAGATATATTTAATCCTTTTGAGAATGTTATCCTTAAAAATTTTTATGTGTGGAGTAAATTGAAGGGCAAAATTAATGATGATAGCATTATTTTTATAGATTTTATAGAAGAATGGCTTAAGTGCTTTCCAGAGGATAGAGAAGAGCTAATAAAAATATTCATTTCTACTACAATAGGTAAAACTATTACAAATAAACTGGCAAAACTCTATGAAGAAGCAGCTTATTATGGTTTAATTGGTGATATGAAGAACTATCTAGAGTGCTGCAATAGCTATAATGCTTTTTTAGATAGCTTATGTGAACAAGCTATAGAAGGGAAGATAAATCTAAGGCAAAATATAGGTGATGAGTTTTGGATTACAAATAAAGATTTTAAAATGAAGCCTTGGATGTATATAGAGGAGGAGTTTCCTTTAAGGGTGAATGTTAATACAGCTTCTATATACGAGCTGTGTACCTTTAAGCAAATTCCCTATAATTTAGCTGTGCAGCTTGTGAAGAAGAGGGATGAGCAGGGACATTTAAATAGGGATGAGATTATAAACATAATAGGTAAGGAAATATAATATTAAGATAAGGTGGGGTTTTATATGTTAAATGAAGGATTAAACACTGGTGGTATGACGGCTTTTGTGGTATTAGGAATTGTTGCAGGCTTTGCTGTAGTTGGGATAGTTAGAGCAATATTAAATAATAAGAAGAAATAAGATTAAATATTTAAGCAAAAGAGGGTTAATATGGATACCAAAGATTTAAAAATATCAGAGCTTATGGACATGTCTTATAAGCTTTGGGAGAAAAATAAGGACAAATGGTCACCTATGGAGCCTGAGTATGGTAGAGATTTTATTTTATACATGATTGAAGAAGTTGGAGAGGCTATTGCAATTATTAAGAAAAAGGGCGAAGAGGAGATTATGAAGGACAGCACAACTAGAGAAAGGTTTGTTGAAGAACTTGGTGATGTGCTTATGTATTTTATTGATGTATTAAATAGGTTCAATGTTTCTGCAGAGGAGTTTTCTTCTATTTACATGAAGAAGTTTAATAAAAATATGGAGAGGAACTATTCAGAGCAGTATAAAAACCTGTTTAAATAATTATCTGGGGGCTAAAGGGGTTATGGAGAGAATACTGAAAAAAGGGACTGAGTATAAGTATAATTCAATGGAATATACTGATGCTGAAGATTTGGAAGGCGCAAGCTTAATTATTAATACGGAAGATTACATATTTGTTTTGAAAGAGCTTGAAGATAAAAACAGGCTATACTGGGCGGCAAGAAGCAAGCAGGATTTCTTAATGGGGATATCCATACTTTGGGACAAAATAGGCAAAGATAATAAAAGAAAGCCTATTTATATGGAATTCATTCCTGAAGAGTTTATAAGTGAATTAGAAGCTCTGGGCTTTAAAATGCATAGTGAGTTTTTAGATTTTTGGAAGCTCCATTTAGAAGTAGAAAATGACTCAAAACAGTTTTTATATAAGATTAGGCCTATAACAGGGGATGAATACAGTGCAGCAAGTAAAATAACCAAAGCCTGCAAGGACTTGTCTAGAGGGTTTAGAGGTGAAACAGAGGACTTTGTTAAGGAATGGAGTGAAGCTGAGAATTCAATAGTTTTAGCTGCAGAGGATAATGAAGGGCTTATTGGAGTTTGCTTTTTAAAACTCTATGGATTTGAAAGTGAAAGGGGTACTGTGCTTTGGCTTAGAGAACTTGCTGTAGATCCAAAATATCATTCAAAAGGTATTGGAGGAGCGCTTGTTAGGGCGGCTATAGCCTGGGGAATAGAAAAGGGTGCAAAAAGAAGCTTCCTGGCTTGCGATACTGAAAACTACAATGCAATAAAGCTCTATGAAAGCTATGGATATAAGAAAAGGGCTGGCAGAGGTCAGATTAATATGATAGAGAAGTTAGGCGGCGGAGTAAGCTAAATAGATGCAGGTATTTTAATGAAAAACTTAGGCTAAAGAGAGGATAGATGCTCATTGAATCAATTTTTTTCTGAAGTATATAAAATTGTAGCAAAAATACCTAAGGGAAAAGTAGCTACTTATGGACAAATAGCTATGATGCTTGGAAGTCCTAGAGGAGCAAGGACTGTAGGTTGGGCTATGAGAGCAGCTCCAAGGGAGCTTAAATTACCATGTCATAGAGTGGTAAACAGACTTGGTGAGTTAAGTCCAGATTATGTATTTGGAGCTTCAGAATTGCAGAGGGCTATGCTCCAAGATGAAGGGGTTAAGTTTAAAAAGGATGGACGAATAGACCTAGAAAAGTGTTTATGGGATGGAAAGTAAAAAATCTGCCTTGGAGTAATCCAGGGCAGATTTTTTATACTCTTATATCCAAAGTTGCGCCAAGGTTAGGATTTGCACTCATCTCCATCATTTTGATTAGAGCT
Organism: Clostridium omnivorum; assembly: GCF_026012015.1. Taxonomy (NCBI): domain Bacteria; kingdom Bacillati; phylum Bacillota; class Clostridia; order Eubacteriales; family Clostridiaceae; genus Clostridium; species Clostridium omnivorum. The sequence goes on from NZ_BRXR01000001.1 coordinate 2,277,483, forward strand.
ATAGAGTTGTCCTCAGAAACATCCATTACCTTTTTGGTAAGGGCTATTTCCACTTGTTGACCAAGATTTGATTGGGACATTGTCATTGATGATAATGCTATATCCATCTTACCAACTCCTTTTAATGTCATATGAAGTATATCGTGGAAGTAAAATAAAACTTAATAATAAAACGCAAAAATCAATACAAGGAGTATTGTATATATTCTAATTTAATTTTACTTATTTCATGTATAGGAAAGCGAACACGTTACAATTGAATAAATTTTAAGGGTGTGTTATAATTTCCAATGTGTCTCGTAATATGGGAAAATTTACATATGAAGGAGCGAATTTTATTGACAGACGAAAAAAGATTAAGAGAAGTCGATATTTTAAGAGCATTAGCTTTTATATTTGTAGTTGTTCAGCATGGCATGGGTGGATTATCATATAGTAACAAAATAGGAATTGTAGATAAAGTAAGTTTAAGGCTTTTTTATATGGTGGGAAAGCCAGCAGTTCCAATATTTCTATTTATAAGCGGGCTTTCACTCAGTTATGTTTATTGTAAAAAATTAAATTTGAAAAATTATTATATTAAGAGAATAAAATATGTAATTATACCATATTTAATATGGTCAGCAATTAATATGTACAAGCTTGGTAATGAAGATAGATTTGCTCAGTTCTTTATGCAGTCAGCTGCAGGAAATGGTGCTTTTCATCTATGGTATATGGGTGGAATTATAAGATTATATATTTTCTTCCCAATAATATTGTATATATCAAAAAAAGTACATTCTATGAATAAAGGTGCTAGAATTGCTATATTCTCAACTATACTTATTTTATATTATTATATATCAAAGTATCAGAATTTAATTTCTGATAAAATATCTTTATTTATTTTTAGAACTCCAAGTGATTTGCAGCACAGAATAGTAAATATATCTATGCTATTTTGGATACTGTACTTTATCCTTGGGATATACGCTGCTTTAAATTATGAATATGTAAAAGAAAAGCTTTTGAAATGTAAAGTGATTATTTATATAGCATATTTCATTTTCCTTGTCTATGCACTTTTAAATGAGTTTGAAGTAATTCCTTTTAATAGAGCTCTATCTATTGCATATACAACTTCTTCAATAATGTTTTTTTATGTAATTTCCTGTCAGGTAGTAAATAAATATAAAGTATATAAATGTATGAGATTTATAAGTGATTATTCATTTGCCTCATATATGGCTCATGTTATTGTCTTAAGCAAAGTAGCTAATTATGTAAATGCATGGAGTGTTAATATACCTAATTTTTTATATGCAAGCATAATAACTATTGTAACGGTAGTTCTTACAACATTTATTATATGTATAATTAGCTATATACCATATACCAGTGCTATTACAGGAATAAAAGGTAATAATGCTAAAATGAAAAAAATGTTTGGATATCTTAGAACATATGGTAAACATAGTGAATATAATATAAATAACGAAAATTAAGGGGGCATTTTTACGAAAAAAAAGTTATCTATAATCTTTATAGCAGCCATGTTTATATTGGGGATATTTGCTGGCTGCGGCAAAACTGAAGATGAGCAGATAAAAGATACTATAGAAGGGTACGTTAAGACCTATTACAGCATTGATAAGGATGATTATAAATTCTATGAGTATATTACGAGTGGTGTGAAAACAGATAAGCAATCGGATTATATTAAGATTCAGAAGGCTGAGAAACTAATGAAAGAAAACACAAAAAAGCTTAAGCCTTATTTAACTGAAAGAACTTACTTAGATATTAGTACCACTTTAACCTCAAGTGGTAGAATTCAAATTGCTTACGATAAGAAAGTATATGTAACTGCTAAAGGCACAAATATTAGCAAATATACTGAGGATAAAGAACAGAATATGGTTGTTTATTATGTTGATATTGAACTTATTGAAAGGCCAGTAAATGGCGGTGAAGAAAAGACAGTTAAAAGGACAGAACAGATAAAGTTATTTAAGGAAAAGGGTTCTTACAAAGTAGGTTGGTTATAAATAAAAGGAACAGCTAAAAGTATAATTTATTATATATATGGCAATAATTTCATTGCCATATATTTTTATGTAAAGATAAATATTCTTGTATAATAGTATTATTTATTCTCATACTCTGTTATACTTAGTCTTATGGTTTAAAAATGAAAGAGGTGTTCTTTATTAATACGAATTACAAAAATACAGAAAACAAATATGAAGTTAAAGAAAATATTGCTTTAATCTCATTACTAAAAAAAGATGGTTCAGAACTTACTGCTAAAATAGATGCTGCTGATATAGAAAAAGTAAAAAGCGCTGGAACTTGGTTTGCGGAATGGAATAAAGATTTTAATAATTATATTGTTCAAAATATAAGTTCAACTAAAAGAAATAAGCAAGGTAAACCACTAAAGCAGAGTCTTCAAAGTGTAATCTTAGATACAAATCCTAAAGCTCCTATTAGACATATAAATGGAGATACTTTGGATAATAGAAGATGCAACTTAGAAATTGTGCAAAGAAACACTAAAAATCATTATAAAATTATAGATCAATATACGGTTGCTATTATTTTAGAAGATAAAAATGGTAGAGCTATCTCTAAAGCTTTAATATCTAAGGAAGATTTAGATGATGTAATTACTGATGAATATAGTTGGGTAGAATATAAAAACCAAGGTAACATATTAGTTGTAGCCAATACTCCTGGTGGAAGGGTTTACTTAGACGAGGTAATTATGAATCCTGAGGAAGGTGAGAGTATTCATCATATCAACCTTAATCCTTTGGATAATAGAAGAAGCAACTTGGAAATTGTAAGACCTTAGGATTTTCAGCCAATGTTAGGCTAAAACTTAACAAAATAATCTTAATGAACGTATGTAATGAAAAAAACAGCTAGATGAGTCTAGCTGTTCTTTTTTCAAGTATTATAGGGGAAACAATACTCTTATTTTATGCTAACTTTTAGTTGTTCGCCTTTTTTAACCTTAGTTCCAAAGTTTAATGAAACTTCGCGTCCTTCAGGTAGGTTTGTGAATATTACTGGAGTTATTATTGAAGGAACTTTAGCTTTTATTTCATCTAAGTTCATTCTAAGGATTGGTTCTCCAGCTTTTATAGCAGCGCCTTGTTCCACTAGTGCTTCTATGCCTTCACCCTTAAGGTTTACTGTATCTACACCAAAGTGAATTAGTAGTTCTAAGCCTTCTTCAGAAGTTATTCCTACTGCGTGCTTTGTTGGGAATAGTGTAGTAATTGTTCCATCAACTGGTGAAACTATTTCTCCAAAAGTTGGATCTATGGCAAAGCCATCACCCATCATCTTTGATGAGAATACCTCATCTGGAACTTCTGATAAATCTATTATTTTTCCTTCCATTGGGGAAAGGAATTTTTCACAGCTTACTGAGGATACTGAAGTTTGTTCTGCTGAATTAGTTTCTTCAATTGCTGATGGAACCTTACCAGCCATTATATCCTTTATTTGAGATTTAAGTTGATCAGATTTAGGTCCAAAGATAGCTTGAATGTTGTTTCCAACTTCCATAACTCCTGAAGCGCCCAATCTTTTTAACTCAGCTTTATCAACATTTTTAACATCTTTAACACTTACTCTTAAACGAGTAATACAAGCATCTAAATTAGCAATGTTTTCTTTTCCGCCTAGTGCCTTAAGTATTCCAGCAGCAAGCGCTGACCCCTTAACATTAGTTACTACAGAAGTTTCTTCATCATCTTCACGTCCAGGTGTCTTAAGATTCCATTTTCTTATAGCAAATCTAAATCCGAAGTAGTAAATAACTGCAAATACTAGGCCTATTGGAATTACTAGCCACCAAGCAGTTCTGTTTGGCATAACTCCAAATAGCAAGAAGTCGATAACACCACCAGAGAAGGTCATACCTATCTTGATATTTAAAATCGCCATTGTCATAAAGGATAGACCTGCAAAAATACAGTGAATTGCAAATAGCGCAGGTGCAACGAATAAGAAGGAGAACTCAATTGGTTCTGTAATACCAGTCAAGAAGGAAGTTAATGCAGCAGAGGCCATAATACCAGCTACAAGCTTTCTCTTTTCTGGTTTAGCTTCTTTAACAATAGCAAGTGCAGCTGCAGGAAGACCAAACATCATGAATGGGAATTTACCTGCCATGAAAGTACCTGCTGTAAATGGCACACCATCTTTTAATTGAGCAAAGAATATATTTTGGTCACCCATTACTAATTGACCAGCTTTGTTAGTATATTCTCCAAATTGATACCAGAATGGATTATACCATATATGGTGTAGTCCAAATGGAATTAACGCTCTTTCAATAACACCGAATAAAAAGGCAGCTAAATATTTATTAGCATCGATCATGTTGTGTGAGAAAGAGAATAGACCGCCTTGTATTGGAGGCCAAATAAATACCATAATTACACCTACAGCTATTGAAAATACTGCAGTAATAATTGGAACGAATCTCTTCCCAGCAAAGAAACCAAGGTATGGTGGAAGTTCTATATTGTAATATTTTTTATATAATTGAGCGGCTAATATACCGATTATGATACCACCAAAAACACCAGTTTGAAGTGTTGGTATTCCAAGAACTTGTGCATACTTAGGATTTCCAACAGTCATGTTTGCTGTAATACCAGTTATAAGTCCCATAGTTGTGTTCATTATTAGGAAACCAACTATAGCAGCAAGCCCAGCAACCCCTTCGCCATCAGCCATAGAAACGGCAACACCAACAGCAAATAGTAGAGCTAGATTACTGAAAATAATTCCTCCTGATTGTTCCATAACTTTAGCAAGTCCTTGGAACCAAACAGCATTAAGTGAAGGAACCTTATTTAGAAACGTTGGATTTTGAAACATATTACCAAAAGCAAGTAATAATCCTGCTGCTGGTAAAAGTGCAACTGGAAGCATTAAAGCTTTACCTATTTGTTGTAAAACACCAAAAGCTTTTTTAAACATAATTTTACCCCTTTCTTTTTAGTGAAGTATTTATAGTATTACCAGAAATAAAAAAGGCACAAGCAGGACTCATAAGATTTATTTATAACTACTATACAAGGGTATATACTATAGCTTTTGCTATAGGCATACACTTATACCATAATAATTATAAGTAAATCTTATTTATAGTCATGCTCATGCCTGATCGAATCAGTAACACGCCAAATATTCAACTATAAATCAAATATTAATGATTACGTTTTCCATTATAGCAATATATTTTTTAAATTTCAACTGATTTTTTAATTTACTTTTTAGGTAATTTGTACAAATTATAAAATTTGAGTGAACATAAAGGATTTTAAAAAGTAGTACAGAATATACAATATAGATAATTTATGGAAATACATGGGGGAATTGCAGATGTTTTATTGTAAAAAGTGTAAAAGTAGTATAGAAGATTCACATAGATACTGTCATGGCTGTGGGGCATATATAGGTGAGCCGGCAGTTAGAGCTGATGACTGGCAGCAGCTTGAGAATAATGGTGATGAAGAAATACAGTATGAATATAGTGAAGAAGGTAAAATTATAACACTGCATTGTGAAAAGTGTGATGCAGTTGTGGAAAAGTATCATAAGTACTGCACTAATTGTGGAAGAAATTTAGAGAATAATATAAGGACTGAACTTATAGATCCAAAAACGCTGGATGAATCCAGTATAGATTCCGAAGAAGAGGTAGGAGCTATTGGGAAATATGAAAAAAAGATAAGTGCATTGATTAACAAATTTTTTAGTAATAAGAAGTTAGTAGCTGTGACTTCAATATTTTTGATGTCTTTAATAGTGGGCATTTATATTGGAAAAGTATACTTTAAGCCAGTGCCAAGATATGAGCAGGATGCAAGTTACAAAACTTTTGCACAGGATAAAGACGGGATGTACTATTCCTATTTTATAGACTCACAGGTAAATGAACTTCATGAAAAAAGAGGTGTGTATAAAGCAAAAAGCGATGGAACAAATGCGGTTAAAATTAGTGATAAGCCTGCTGCTTATTTAAATTTATATAAGAACTATATTTACTACATAAATTTTGATGACAGAAAAATATATAGAATGAAAAAGGATGGTAGTGACAATAAAAAGATAAGTGATGAGATGGCTATAAGCTTGCTTGTAGATAGGGGATATATTTACTATAGAGATAAAGTAGCAGAGGAAGCAGGAAGTACCCTATTTAGAATGAAACTGGATGGAAGTAAAAAGGTGGAAGTCACCAAGGATGCTTTATCCTATAATATCATTGATAATTATATTTATTATTCCAGTAGAGCTTCACTTGGAGAGGTATATAGAATTAAGACTGATGGTTCAAATAAAACAAAGATATGTAAGATAAATGGAGTATTAAAATACATAAAGGATGACTACATCTATTACTCTATGGCTCAGGAAAATATAACAGATGCAGCTCAATTTATGTATAACACTACCTATTTGAATAAGGTTAAACTAGACGGCACAAACTCTACTAAATTGACAAACGAACCAGTGTATAGTTTTTATGTAGATAAGAACAATATTGTTTATTTTGAGCAGTTCGACAATCAAAATAGGGATATTACTATCAATTTATACAAGGTAAATTCTGATGGACAAGGAAAAACTAAGATAGCTGAAAAGATTTCTTCATTTTTTTATATTGCTGATGATCAAGTGTTCTATATAGATAATGAAAATCAACTTCCCTATAGAAAGGATTTTAAGGGTTCTAATAGTATATCGCTATTAGGAATAGATGAGGCTGCTGCTGAAAAATATAAAATTGAAGCAATAAAAAAACAGACACTGCCAGCAGATTCGGTGGAGACTGTTAACAAAAATATTGATAGTATGTTTGTGGTTTATTTAGGCCAAAAGGGAAACAGCAAAGTGTCAGAAGCATATAATACTAGAGTATTAGATATGTTTGTTCAGAATTCAGGTGGTGGAAAACAGTATGTTCGAGTGACAAAGTTTATAAACGATAGTGCTACTACTAATTTGAATGAAGTAATTGACATGCAATCTGATGGAAGCAGAATAATGTATATTTCTTATAAAAAGGATGGCAGCAATTATAAAGTAGAGAATGTAAAATTTTATGAAGGAATTATTGAGAAGCAAGATAACTATTCTATAAAGTATTTCCTTGTTGAAAAAAAGAATGATACAGAGGAAAAGGGACTAGAAATATTAAGTATTAATAAGGATAACATAAGAAGTTAATATAATTCTGTTATGTATGCAAAAAAGGGGTGTGGAAATGAAGAGAAACGAAGCTTTTAATTCAATTGCAGAACTTTATGATGAGGTGAGGCCATCATATCCTAATAAATTGATTGAGGATATTATTAATAATACAAAAATAACCACTGAGAGCAGCTTGCTTGAGATAGGACCTGGTACAGGAAAGGCAACAATTAAATTAGCTGAAAAGGGGTTTAAAATACGCGGGGTTGAATTAAGTGAAAATATGACTAAGCTGTTAAGAGAAAAATGTACAAACTATCCAAAGGTAGAGGTTGAAGTGGCCTCTTTTGAGAGCTGGCAGCCTAAGAATGATGAAAAATACCAGGTTGTTTATTGTGCACAAGCTTTTCACTGGATTGATAAAGCCTTAAGCTATAAAAAATGCTATGAACTTCTTGAGGATGGAGGATACCTTGCTCTGTTCTGGTATCAACCTGTAGCTGAAAAGTCAGAGCTTAAAGAAGAGATAAATAACATTATAAGTAAATATGAATCTAAATCAAAAACCAAAAATGAGGAAGAGCACACCCCCTCTCAGCTAACTGAAATGAGAAAGGTGGAGTTTGCGTCTTCAGGCTTTTTTAAGGATGTTCAGGTTTTTGAGTATACCATTGAAAACTCAATGAATGCTAAGGAATATATAAAGGTTATTAACTCCTATTCTGGTTTTGCAGTATTAGAAGAAGCTGTTAGATTAAGCCTAGATAAAGAGGTAGAACAAGCTATTAATAACCATGGTGGGAAAATAACTTCAGGCCTTAATTATTCATTGTTTTTAGGCAAAAGGATATAGATTTTAAATATTTTTTCTAATGTAAGATATATAATGTTCTTTTTCATCATAAACTCTAATAAAAGTTAGGGGGGATTTTATGGTTGAGAAGGCATTTAATAAATTCTTTTGGGGCTTCTTTTTTATTCTAGTTAGCTTTAAAGTGCAAGGCTTTGATATATTTCCAGACATTGTTGGGTATATAATGTTTGCCATTGGCTTTAATGCTCTAAGCGTACATAGTGATCGATTTGAAAAAGCTAAACCATTTAACTACATAATGATATTTTTATCCGTATTTTCTATCTATGAAAGACCAGCGCAAGTCGGGCTTATGCAAACAAGTTTATCAAACTGGGTGGTAATTTTGATAGGAGTTATATCAACAATTATAAATCTTATAATTGTATATAATCTTTTTGCTGGAATAATAGAAATGGCCAAGAAGCAAAGAAAGCCTGATATTGCTGATGAGGCTGATAAAAAGTGGACGCAGTATGTAATTATTCAATTTGCAGTGCTTTTATTATTTGTATTTGTTATAATTCCTGTTGTTGCAGCCCTTTATATGATATGCTTAGTTGTAGCAACTGTTGCATATGCAATAATAGTGATGTGTTTTATGAAGAAATGCGGATTGAGTTTAAATAGTTAATAAGTAAGAAGTAAGAAGTAAGAGTTATGGTTAAAATTCAGCTTAGCTGAATTTTTTCAACAGCTCTTACTTTTTACCTTTTAGTTCTTACTTAAATAAATAATCATTGTTTTAGTTTTTTTCCTTATGCTTTATTTTCTGAACGAAGGATTCAACTACTAAAATTGCTGCCACTATGGGTGCACCAAGGAGATAGGCTGCGGATGTACCAGCGCTGCCGAAGAAAATTAAAGAAAGTGCATCCAGGATGGTATTATCCTTAACCAGATATGTCCAAGTTGAGGATGGTGGTTTTATTCTTGCTTTTAATTCACTTACACCTTCCATAGATAGTTCCATGGTTTCAAAGTCTTGAATAATCCTATCTTGGATATATTGCTGAAGCTGCTCATACATTTTGGCTGTTTCTATTTTATATTCCTGCAGCGGCTGCTTTCCACCAATAACCTTTAGATTTATTCCTTCTTGCAGGGTAGCTGTAGCTGCTAGGAAATCTGCCCAGCTATCATCTATATTATATAGAGCAACTTGCTTTTCAAGGTCTTTTAATGCTTCCGCTCCTAACAGTTCAAAGAGTTCTTCATAAATCTTTGGATTTTTCTCTTCCAAGATGTTAAAAGGATTAGTGTCTAGAAGGATTTCACATCTTCTTTTATAAACTTGAAAGCGCTGATTTTCTACTATAGAAGAGTATTGCCACAACACTCTTCTTAAATCTGAATTTTGTCCTTGAACTATTCTTTGAACTTGAGATACCTTTTTTGCTATTCTTTGACTAGGCAGTGGTTCATCTTGGTTCTTAGGTCTGATTATTTGAGGTAGAACCCTGTCAATACCATATTGCTTTATAAGATCATCCTCCAGGCTTATAAAGAATCTGGACATTCCAGGATCTCCCTGACGGCCTGCTCTTCCTCTAAGCTGCTTATCTATACGGAGACTTTCGTGTCTATTAGTTCCTATGACATAAAGTCCGCCAAGAGTTACTATTTTATCCCTATCGATTTCTTTAGGTCCTCCAAGCTTTATATCAGCGCCTCTGCCCGCCATATTGGTTGAAACAGTGACAGCGCCAAGTGTACCTGCTTGTTCAATAATATTTGCCTCTAATTCATCATTTTTTGCATTTAATACATTGCAGTTTATATCAGCTTTTTTTAATTCCTCAGCTAAATATTCTGATTCTTTAACACTGCAGGTACCAATTAAAAGAGGCTGTCCTGTAGCATGTATCTTTATAATTTCAGCTACTAGAGCTTTGTATTTTGCTTCCTTGTGTGTAAATATTACATCACCATAATCTTCTCTTATACAAGGGGTGTGAGATGGAATTGCCATTGTTTCTAGATTATAAAATTCTCTTATTTCTTCAGCAGAATCCATAGCTGTTGCGGTCATACCTGCCAGTTTTTTATATAAACATATAAAGCTTTGCAGGGTGATTTGACTCATAATACGCCCCTTTGAGTTAATACCAACCTTTTCTTTTGTCTCTAAAGCAGCTTGAATTCCGTCCGGCCAGTGTCTGTTTTCAGCCACTCTGCCAGTAAATTCGTCTACCATTTCAATTATATTGTCTTTAACAATATAATCTACATCCTTTTTAAGCATTGCCATTGCATAAAGGCAGTTGTGCACTTCATTTAATAATTTATAGTTTTCTTCAGCATATAGATTTTCAATGCCAAGCATATTCTCTACAGCATTAAGGCCAGCTTCTGTAAGAAATGCGTTTTTTTCATACTCATCTTTATCATAATGTACTTTTGGCTTTAGTTTTTTAATTGCTTCCATGGTAATATAAAGGGTATTATCATTATCAACACCACCAGCAGCAATTACTAGAGGTATTCTTGCTTCGTCCACAATAATTGAATCCGCTTCATCTACTATAGCAAAATTGAAGGGTCTTTCAATTAGTTTATTTTTGTCATAGCATAGATTATCCCTTAGATAGTCAAAGCCAGCTACTTTTGCTGTTACGTATGTAATATCACACAAGTATGCTTGCCTTTTATCTTCAATATTCATAGTGTCCTGCACGTAGCCAACAGTTAAACCCAGCATTTTATATATTGGGCCCATCCATCCTGCATCTCTTTTTGCTAAGTAATCATTAAAGGTAAGAATTTGGCAGCCATCTCCGGTAAGCCCATTTAAATAAGCAGTAAAAACAGCAGTTAAGGTTTTCCCTTCTCCAGTCTGCATTTCTATTAGTTTGCCTTTGTGCATAGCAATGGCAGCTGCAATTTGTTCATCATAGGCAGTTAATGCTAGAACCCTTTTTACAGCCTCTTTTACAAGGGCAAAGGCTTCTATTAAAATATCATCCATGGAGTGTCCCTGCAAAAGTTTGTTTTTTAACTCTGTGGACTTATTTAGCAGGTTACCTTCACTTAATTTACTAAAATCAATAACATTGATTTGTTCCACTATTTTTTTATAGCTGCTATATTCAGAGCGGCTTGACCTTTTTTCAAGGGCCTTAATTAATACGGTAGACATATGTTTCCTCCTGTTTTCTTTATACTATGCATAAAGATTTATTAATCTTTCAGTAATTCTACAAATTATAACAAATGATTTTTTACTAGCTAGTTTTCTACAAATTTTTATTAATATAATTTATATGTCTAATAAGACAATATTGTGTAGGCTTTATAAATGACAAATTATTTTATAAATTTTATATCCTTACATTCTTCTTCATATTTATCTGAAAATTATATTTTTAAATCATTAAATGGCTTATTATGGTCATAAAGCAAAAGTGGCTCATGGATATTTCCCACTTAGTTAATAGCATATAATGATTATACTATAACCTTAATTAATATAATAGAATAATATGGAATAAATGGATAGATAAATAAAAATGTTCAATTTCTGTACAACAAATAAACGATGTTGTGTAAAGTAAAGAATAAAATATACGATGATTTAAATATGTAATTAAGTATAATAATAAAAACAATTGAATTTAATTAGCCATTGATGTGAGGGATATAAAATGAAAAATATTGAGTATGTTAATGGAAATAGGGAGCTTTTAGAGACGGTAAAGCCATTATGGGAAAAATTAAATGAGCATCATAAGAATAACTCTACTGATTTTTCTGAAGTATATGAAGCTTTTACTTTCGAGGATAGAAGTAAAAAGTTTTATAGTAGTGAGATTAAAAGCGTAAATATAGAGTTAGTTAAAGATGTTGAAAAAGGCAAATATGTAGGATACTGTATCAGTACTATAAGTAAAGAGTTTGTTGGGGAGATTGATTCGCTGTATATTGATAATGACTATCGAAGTCTTGGAATTGGCGATAACCTAATGGAAAGGGCAATACAGTGGCTGGATAATAATAATGTAAAAAAGAAAATAATCGGTGTAGCTGCAGGCAATGAAAAAGTACTGGAATTTTATAAAAGACATGGGTTTTATAAGCGCACAACTATATTAGAACAAAAATGGTGATTTGAGAGGTAGAGTTATGGAAGGGATAAATGATAGAATTGAGGCAGCAGTACGTGGAGAGAATCCTAGATTGCTTATTAAGATGAAAAGTGGCTTTGCTGTTATAGGGGATACTCAGTTTTTACCAGGATATTGTGTGCTTCTTGGATATCCCAAAGCCTACTGCTTAAACGAATTAGATGAGCAGCATCGAAAAGAGTTTCTTTTTGATATGAGCCTTATAGGAGATGCAATAACTGATATATGCGATCCGCTTAGGATAAATTACGACATATTAGGCAATACAGAAACATTTTTGCATGCCCATATCTTCCCTCGTTATGCTTGGGAGGAGGAAACTAAAAGGAAAAAACCAGTTTGGAAGTACCCTAAAGAGATGTGGGAAATTGATGAGTATCAATTTAGTGAAGAAAAGCATGGCGAAATGAAAGAGGAACTTGCTAAAAGGTTGGAGCAATTGATAAGGATATATTACTAAAATTTCGCGGAGAAAATAAAATAGCGTAAAAATAGTGAGAAATGAAAATTAGGAATATATTATAAGAGAATAGCACTAAGAAAACTATTTTAGTAGTTTTTTTAGTGCTGTTTTTAGTTGTTTTAGAAAGAACTTATGAGAGTCATGAACAAAATAGGGGTTTTGTGGTATAATATGTAAAGAAATACGAAAAGTGCTATGTGTTGGTGCGGGAGGATTGTATGGCTAATATTTTAATTGTTGAAGATGATATTTATCAGAGAAGAAATCTTATAGCTATGATCAAAGAGCTTGGAGAAAGCTATCAAATATTTGAAGCAGATTGCGAAGAAGCTGCATTAAAACTAGCTGATGAAAATAGGATGGATTTATTTTACGTAGATATAGAACTCAAAGATTCTTCTGGTTTGGAATTTGCAAAGAAAATTAGAAGTAATAATATGTACAAGCTTACCTGGATAGTTTTTATGACTACCTATGTAAAGTACATGTTGGAGGCGTTTAAGGAAATACACTGTTATGATTATATAATAAAGCCATATGATAAGGAAAAAGTAAAAGAGCTTACCTTGTTACTTTTAAATAATAGAGAAAATGAAAAGGTAAATAAGTTAGAAAAAAAGTATATTATTTTTAAATCAAGAGGTATAGAGATAAAACAATACATAGAGGATATTTTTTTTATAGAGATCTGCCTACGGACTATAATTTTACACACAAAGATAGGTAAGATTGAGGTGAATAATCTGGCATTAAATAAAATAAAAGGTATGCTAAATGGAACTAATATTATTCAATGTCATCGTTCCTATTTAGTAAACATAGATTATGTGCAAAAGGTAGATAAGACAAAAAGTACATGGGATGCATTTTTTAGAGATTATAACATGAAGGTTCCAGTGAGCAGAAGTTACAAAAAAGATTTTGAAGAGACTTTAAAGAATGCTGGTGATAATGTATTAAGGAGAGGACAGAATAACTTATGACATATGTACAAGATTTTATTCTAACATCAATGGAAGCAACGGCTATGATATTAATACTAGATCCATTGATAAAGGAAAAAAGAGATATTAAAAAGTACTGCTTTATTATTATTTTAACATCAATGTTTACTATTTTGACAAATAGCGTAAGTATATCAGTAAGCAACTATTTTAACTATATATTTATTATAGTATTAATAATAATTTTATTTAAAAAGAAAATAGATGAAGCACTAATGGAACTAGGAATAGTTCTAGCTGCGCTAATGATTATTCAATTAGTAATTATGGCTATGATTAAGCTTACAAAAATAGTATTTGTTAAGGATTTTTACCATGGTTTTACTATTAATAGTATACTTATAGGTTTATGTATTTATATAAATAAGTTTTCACCAATAGGAAAAATATATAATGATAATAAGTCATATATTAGAAAAGTGTATTTATTTATTATAAATATATTATTTTATATATTAACAGCTAAGTTTATGTGGGAAACCAATAGAAAGTTTTTTAATGAAAGTATGCTGTATATATCAGCTATAAGTATAGGATTTCTAGCATTTAACATCATATTTCTAGTTAATAATATTAAATATGAAAGACAAAAAAAGGTAATAGAAACCTATAACCAATATAGCCCTATTATGTCAAATTTAATTGAAGATATAAAGAGAAGACAGCATGATTTCAAAAATCATTTAAATACTATTTATGGCATTATTCAAGTAACTGATGATGGCGAAGTTAAAAGTAAGTTGAAAGAATACATCGAATCCTTAAGAAACTCTGTTCAGGATAGTGATAATATTGTTCATGTAAATAACAAAATAATAGCAGCTATAATTTATAACAAGGTATGTGAAGCAAAAGATAAGAATATAAACTTTAAATATGATGTGGACAATGAAGCAGATTTAGGATTGAAGCAGCATGAGATATCGGAAGTGTTAAATAATTTATTAGATAATGCCTTTGAGGCAGCTATAAAAGCAGAGAATATTAGGAAAAATGTTGAACTAAAAATTTATATAGAAGAAGTAAATAAAATTATAGAGGTAAGAAATAGTATACCAGTAAATAATATAAGTAATATGAGCAATTTTTTTATTAGAGGATTTAGTACAAAGGAAGAAAAGGGGCATGGATATGGCCTATATAATGTAAAAAAGATAGTTGAAGCAAATAAAGGAATAATTCAACTATCTATTGAGGAAAATATTTTTATATTTAGATTAGCTTTTAGTTAAGCTTTTAGGTGGCTCTGGTTCACCCCAAAATAATAAAGAAGATGTTTTCAATGCGGTCCCTGCAATTGCAATAAGAATAAATGCAAAAGCATTATTAAGTTTTTTAGAAATTTCGTAAGTTTTTGTCATAATTAAATCCTCCTTTAAAATCTAGTAGCTGAATTGCTTGTAGTAATAGTGTAGATATTCCACAATTTATTAACTTAATATTTTTTATACAAAACATTAAAATAAGAAACCATATAAGTGTAAAGAAGATGGATAAGCTCTTTAATATCCTTCTTCTTTTTTTACATTTAATAGGTCTGTTAGGATTTGGTTTCGGAGCTTTAGTAGAAATTAGTATAAGTGTTATTAATCCTAATAAAAAATAAACGTTATAGCTGGTGAAGGAAATACTAGGAGCAATATATGAAGTAACTATAAAAAATGCCGTGGTAAAAACTAAACACTCGAGTGTAGTGCTAAAATGCAGCCCTCCAGCAAAAAGTCTTATAGACATTAAAATTAGCAAAGAAAACATGAAGTATTTAAGCATGCCAATAGAAAAAAATATAATAAGTAGAATCATTAACTTAATAGATTCTCCTAGTACTACTTTTAAGCCATAATTTATTTTTTCTACGTCCTCTTCTAATGTATAAGAATTATATTTACAAATCTTAACTGTGGCAAGATCAGCTAATTTAGAAATCATTTATTACCTCTTTCCTATATCTACAATAAAATAATTACAAAAAAACAAATAAAAGTAAATAGTTTTGCATGAAATGCATAGATTTTGACACGAGTGGTCGTTTCGTAAAAAATATGCACTTGGTACATGAAAAAAAGCATTTCATGCTAATTGTCTTGAAATATAATTAGGAGAAAGTATAATGAAAAAATATAATATATGGAATGTTTTGCATAAAATGAAGAAAAAGGAGGAAAAATACATGGACAAGCTATTTTTTTTACAAAATAAGAAGATAATTAATTTTGGATTATTTCTTGGGTATTTTGTTATTGCTATATTATGTGTTTCTATTGGAATTGCTCAAATAGGATATCAAGACTTTCAAGAGATAAACAATGCCATAAAAGGAACACAATTTCCGATTTTTACAGTATTATTTCTTTTTATATTAATATTGATGTTTTTGATGTACATCGGTTATTGGATATTGGCAAGAGTTTTATATTATTTATCGAAAATGATTTTAAAATTTACAATAGATTTCGGAATATTTCATAATATAGTTTTAATATATAGTATGTTTTGCACAGTTGGAAATTTAGTTAATATATTTTTTATAGATAAAATAAATATAGTATTTCTTGTATTTATAAATCCTGTTTTTATTTTGGGATATTGGTTTATCTTTTTTGTATCAAGAAGTGGCCTTAAGTTAACTAATAAAAAATCATACATAATGACTTTAATATTTTTTACTTTTAATTTAATTGTTAGTAAATTGTAGGGGGGTTGAATTATGAGTTCAATGGTCATTAATTCAAGCAATAATCAATTATCTAAGAAGATTTTTCTAAGCGTAGGGGCATGTGTGTTACTGGCACTTTTATTTCAAATAACTGGAGGCTTCGGTTTTGAAATAAGTAAAATAACCGGATTGTCCGAAGTTGCAATAGGAGCTGGTATAACATTAGCTTATAACGCTTATAGAAGAGGACAGTCATTTAAAAGAGCTTTATCAATATTCTTTTCATGGTGTATTGTTAGCATACTTATTTCTATAGGATTGGATTTACTACTTTGGTTGATAGCACGTTATGGAATTCCATATGTAGCAAGTTGGTAAAATTATAAAAAGTAGGTTATGTATGATTTTTATTAGATAAATAGTAATGTGCTTTAAAGCAATATATTTAAAGCACATTACTTAATTAAATAACAACTAGATAGATATAGGTGATTAATATGCATTACAATTTTAAAATATACTTCATATATATGTTAAAAATAACAAGAAACAAGTTATTATATGTTTTAACAAATTCTTTTAAAAACGACGAAAATTTTAAGGTTTATGTTGAAAAGTGGATGACCTCTTTTTATTATTATAGTATTTTGCTGTATATTTTTTGGTTTTTAGTAATTGGATTGTTAGAATTATTATTTTTTCCAGTTTCATATGATCTGCCACAGCATATAATAATTAGAATTTCATTAATGAAGATTTTAGTGTTAATTCTAATAGTTACCGTGATTGGGAACATAAAAATGGAATATGATATAGTTGCGTTTATAGAAAATATGAGCTTAAATATTGATAAAAAACGAAAATTCATTATACAAACATTTTTCTATAATTCATTTTTTATATGGTGTATTGTATGTGTATTATTCTTACCTTTAATTATAGTACCTGCATTATTTTTAAAATTTAATTTTTTGAAAGATATATTCATTATTCTATACATAATATTAACTAGTTCCTGTATAATATCCTTTTTTAGATTACTAAAAAGGGCATTAAACAATACTAAGAAAAAATCAAATACTTTTTTAATCAAAATGATGTATAGTACTATAATTTGTATAATTCCGTACATAATGAACAAGTTCTACTATTATTATGAGCTTATAAAGAATAATAAAATGGCCATTATTGATATGATATACAATAATTTTGGTGTGAAAATTGAAAGTTTAATTTTCCATAATAATTACACATTATTATTATGTACGCTTATTATATTAAGTATTATTGCAGCTACAAAATACATGTCTGATAAAGTTTTAAATTATCAAGATGAAAAGAATAAAGAATTAAAAATAAGACGATTCAATAAAATATTGAGCGTATTCGTTGAATTATATAGAAGATATGGAATTATTGATGAGGATTTAATTGTAATCACAATTTTTTTATCATTTCTAAACTTACTATTAAATTATAGTGGTAAAAATACTTTAGCAGTAAATTCAATTATGTTATTTATTTTGATGAATTTAACGTTTAGAAGGTATAATACTGAGTTTATTTTATATTTAAGAAGAATAAACGTAAGTGTTTTTAAAATAACACTAATGAATTCATTTTATACTTTTTTTAAACTTATTATATTATTAATACCTTTTACATTAATGAATAAATTTACCCAGCTTTTTTTGTTTGAATATTTTGTGATTAATATACCATTTGTTTATATAACAAACCTTATATATGTAATTATTCTTAAAAAGCTATCTTTTTATTTTAGAGGAGAACTATTGAAAAAAGTAACAGGCTATATTGCGATTATAACGATGTCTTTAATAGTATATAGTATTTTTTCGATAATCTTGTAATATATAAATACTATTTTCAGGTTTTTTATAAGAATTTATGGTGGGGGAAGAATGAATGAGTACAATATATAAGATGCTTAAGAATAATAAAAGAGTACTTGTATTTCCAATTGTGATTTGGGTTACATTTACAGTGATTTCTTTATGTGATGTATATTCACTTAAGGGTAATTTCACTACTATTAATCTAAATGTTGCAAATTTAAAATGGAGTGAACTTTTTTTTCATAATGCGTCTTCTGCTATTCTTATGATACTTTTGGGAAATCTAACGTTTGGAATTGCTTCAAGCCTAATGCTATTATATAATGCATATTTAACATCTGCTTCAATCTATTATGTTTATCTTAATAGTGGATCTATAATTTACTCAGTTCTCTTAATTTTTACACATGGTTTGATTGAGATATTAGCAATTTCTTTAGCTTTTCTTTTATCTACTTCAACATTAAGAAAATTTATAAATAAGAGGTATAATGCAAAAAAGTTTTATATTAACTCTGTATCTGAAAAAATGAGTATATTTATTACAATATTAACATTATTATTGTTTGCGGCAATAATTGAAGCAAATATAAGTTTTTTAGTAGCTAAACAATTTATAAAATAATTTAAGGAGATAGATGATGAAGCTAGAAATTCAAAATTTAAGAAAAAATTATAATACAGAGATATTAAAAGGAATTTCAGTTGTTCTTGAAAGCAATAAAATTTATTCTTTACTCGGAAAGAATGGTGCTGGTAAAACTACTTTTATGAAAATATTATCTGGACAAATAAAATATAATGAAGGAATGATTAAATTTCATGGAGATCTAAATCATGATGATATAAGCTATACGCCAGAAAGTGGCGTCTTTCTAGAATACTTAACAGGACATGAACATCTAGAATTAATTAAAGAAATGAAAAAACTAGATTTTAATGATAGTTATTTGAGTAAGTATGCAAAGAAGTTTAATATATATGATTTTTGGGACGAGTTGGTAATCAATTACTCTCATGGAATGAGGCATCAGTTATCATTAGCAATGGCATTATTAACTTCACCTAAAGTACTGCTATTGGACGAACCATTAACCTCACTTGATCCTATAAATGTAAAGTTCACAAAGGATATCCTACTAGACTATGCAGATGAGGGGAATATTGTAATAATATCAACACATATATTGCCAATCGCATCTCAACTTAGTAATGATATTTTAGTACTAGTAGATGGAAAGTTTGTTGAGTTAAAAAATAAATATAATAATAAGGATAGAGATTGTGAATTTGAAGAAAAAATTATAAGCTTGTTAAAATAAATAGTTATTTGTATAAAAGAGTATTATATTATCTGCAAAAAAGCTTTTTATATTATAAATATTAAAGAAAAAATAGTGAAAGGACACACTAAATATGATTTTACAAAGTTTATTTTTTAAAATAATTTTTTTGTTTATTGTTGTGATTATTTTCGATAAGATATTTGAAAGGGCAAATATAAATAAAAAGATAAAAGGTTTCTTAAATATAAACTCAAAGAAAAAGAATGTAATTTTTCATAGTATAACGTGCATTATTTTTATTTCATTAATTAGTATAATTTTCAAATCTTATTTTAAGAGTTATATAATCAGTCTTATAAAATTAAGTGTATTTACAATATTTCTACTTTCATATCTAAAAATAGACAAAATTATCAATGAATAAGATAAACAGTTTATGATAAGATATTTATTTAATGGGTTAATATAATTGATAATTTATAATGCCATATTGAAAATTAAATTTAGATATTGGGAAGATTGAGTGGCATGAACATGAAATTATACTGGAAAGGGAATTTTTTTATGAAAAAGAAATATATGGTTATATTTATAACTATTTTTATAATCTTAGTCTCTAGTATTAGTTTATATGCAATAAATAGAAGCGGAAGAAGTGTTAATAGAACAGCCCCAATAGCACTCTATACTATACCGGATAGGGAAAAAGTATTTGTAAATGGTATTGTTACCCCTGAAAAAACAGAGAATATTTTTTTAGACAACACAAAAGGAAATGTAAATAAAGTTTCTGTTAACAATGGACAAGCAGTAAAGAAAGGGGATATCCTTTTTACTTATAAAAATGATCAAATTACTGATCAAGTAGAACAATTAAACAGGCAGATTACTTCAAGTAACAATCAAAAAAAGCAGTTCAGTGAAAAGTTGACTGAAGCAAAGAAGCTTTTAGCAAAGCAGAAGGAAGAAGCAAAAAATCAAGGGTTACAGAGTGAAACTGAAAACAACGCAGCAATTGCTGCAACACAAACTTCTGGTACGGAAGCTCAGATCAGTGGCTATCAGGATCAAATAGATTCTATCCAAAACCAAATTGATACAAATCAAGATCAGCTTAAGATATTAAAAGAAAAAGAATTTACTGTAGTAACTTCTCCAATAGATGGGAAAGTACTTCTAAGCGATTCTCAGAAGGATATTACAAAGCCATTTATTGTAATAGAATCAGTTTCTTTTTATATAAAAGGAAATGTTAATGAGAAGGATCAGCCAAAGCTTAAAGAGAATCAAACTGCAGATATATTTATATTTTCTACAAAAAAAACCTTGACTGGTAAGGTAAAGAATATAGGTAACAGACCAGTAACAGAACCTAGTACTCAAGCTGTTGCTGGGGGCAGTTCAAATAATATATCCTATTACGATGTAAATATATCCATAGATTCTCAAGAATACATAACCAACGGATTTCATGTACAAGTTACGGTTAAGCTTTCATCAGAAAAAATAAAAATACCAAAGAGTTCTATTTTTGAAGAAGCAGGAAAAAAATATGTATTTAAAACAGTAAATAAAAAGCTAACTAAGCAGGAAGTCACCTATGAGGGTGACAACTCTTCTGAAGTTGTTGTTATTTCGGGATTAAAAGAAAACGACAATATAGCAAAAAATGCTAAAGACATGAAGGAAGGTATGTCTGTTGAGTAAGCTAATCGATTTAATTAATATAAATAAGTATTATAAGTTAAGAGAGGATAAATTACATGCGTTAAAGGATATAAACCTCACCATCGAACAAGGAGAATTTCTCATGATTATGGGAAAGTCAGGCAGCGGAAAAACAACGCTATTAAATCTTCTTGGATTTCTTGATCGCTTTGATGAAGGAAATTATATATTTAATGGTAATGATGTAACTAATTTCAATGAAAATCAAAAATCTGATTTAAGAAATAGTTACATGGGGTTTATATTTCAACAGTTCCACTTAATAGATTCTTTAACTATTGGTCAGAACGTTGAGCTTCCACTGCTCTATAAAGAGAAGGGTACTATATCTAAAAAAGAGAAGAATAGGAGAGTCGAAAAGTATTTGGATATTGTTGGATTGTTAAATAAGAAGAAACAAACACCTTCGGAATTATCCGGAGGGCAGCAGCAGCGAATTGCCATAGCTAGGGCTCTTATTAATGATCCATATGTAATTTTCGCTGATGAGCCTACTGGTGCATTGGACAGCGAAACTGGTGAGGATATTATGAATATACTTAAGATACTAAACGAAGAAAAAAAAACTATAATTATGGTAACTCATGATAGTGATTTGACTAAGTATGCCAATAAAGTAATTTATATAAAAGATGGATTGATAACAAAGGTGGATTAAATATGTCTATAATTAACTTGTTTAGAACTTCAATATATAGTCTAAAATCACATAAATTAAGAGTTTTTCTTACAATGATAGGAATTATCATAGGCATAAGTTCCGTAGTTACAATTCTATCCATCGGAGATGGTTTAAAAGCAGAGGTAAATAAATCAGTGGAGGATACTAGTGCAAATAGGATAAATATCTATTTTGAGTCAGAGAATATTGGAGCAGACTTAACCTTGATTGAACCTTTCAGCAAAATAGATGCTTATTACCTTAAGAATATAGATGGAGTAGAGAAGGTAGAAGCTAGTCAAGGTATTGCAGGAATAAGCTTTACTTCTGTGCAAGTAACTTGTTTTGATAAGAATGCAACAATTATGATAGACAGTTATGAAGGTAAAAGTTTAAATATTAAATACGGACGTTTCTTTAAAGAAAATGAAAATGCTTCAAAATTAATAGTAATTAATTTTGAAGCAGCAAAAAGCCTTTTTGATTCTCCTGAAAAAGCTATTGGTAGAGGAGTATCCATAAATGGGGTTAATTATGAGGTAATAGGAGTTTTAGGGGAACCTGGAGCATTTTCGCTAGCTGGTACCTCAAGTTATGTATCAAAAAGTGCTAAAGAAGAAATAAATTCAAATGATACTATATCAAGTATAGATGTTTATTTTAAAGCAGGAGAGGATAAAAATAGGGTTTTCGAAGACATAAAAAAAGAGTTAAAACAGCAACATCCTAATTTAAAAGGTGAATATAAACTTCAAGATCCTCAGGCTATTACTAAAGCCTTTGAAAAGATTATAGGAGGGTTAACTGCCTTTATTGCGCTAGTTACTGGGATATCCCTATTTGTTGGTGGGATAGGTGTAATGAATATCATGTATGTTTCTGTATCTGAAAGAAAAAGAGAAATTGGTATAAGAAGAGCTATTGGAGCAAAGCCGAAAAGTATTTTACTTCAATTTCTATTTGAAGCAATTCTAGTAACTGGAACAGGCGGTTTAATAGGTATTCTTTGTGGATTCTTATTTGGTAAAGTTGCTAGCATTTTTTTACCATTCCGACCAGTTCTAACTGTAAATAGTTTTATTGGCGCAACACTTACTTCTGTTCTAGTAGGAATAATCTTCGGGATAATACCAGCAATTAATGCATCAAGGATGGATCCAATTAAGGCAATATATCTCTAGTATTAAAGAATGTATTATGCATTTTTTAGAGGATTACAAAAAGAAACGTCCATTTGGGGGAAAATGGGCGTTTCTCTTTGTAATTATTATTATTTGAAAATTTCTGGATTACAAGCATTTAATTCTACATAGCCGCAGTTAGGGCAAACCCAAGCATTAACTTCCGAAGTTTTTGCAAAGGCTCCCTTTAAACCGGACTCTTTTCTTTGGATAATTAATGAAGGAAAATCAACCTGGTATGCTTCCTCCATTTTTGTTTTACATCTTAAACAATCTTTATTCATGTTTATGCACCTCTTTTAATACTATCTATAATAAAATCATTACAAAAAAACTAATAGATGTAAATGCTTTTGTATGAAACGCATAAATTTTGACACGAACGGCCAATGAAAAATAAGATGCATTTTATGCAGAGGAAGTATTATGAAAGAGAATTTGGTTATATTAGGACTTTGGAGAAGCTTTCAAAAAATGTTTAATATTCATGTATTGTACTATTCATGCTCTAAAAGTGACATTTCATGAATTATTTATTGAAGTGGCATAAAAAGGATATATAATTGAGCGGAGAGGGTACTTATATGGATGAGGTGAGAAAATGTATAATAATGTGAAAGATAAAATAATTTTATGTATCAATATTATTTCAGTTATAGCACTGGTGGTACTTGGAGTTATTCTCTTAGTGCTTCCAAGTGTTAATAAATTTATAGGCATTCTAACAGTACTTTTACTGATAATAAATTTTATTTTGATAATATATAATGAGGTAAAAGAAAGCTAGAATATACTAAATAGTTATAACTAGTAGAAGAAATTAAGAATTAAAGAATAAATCACTCACTAAAAATGGCATTTTGCATTATATTGATGATGGGGGTATAAGTCATATGGATAAGTTAAAAAAATATAGAAAGATTAGAAGAAGGCTTGAAACTATATCACTTTTGATTGCTATTATAGTAGGTAACGGAATAAGTTCTTACTTGGGAATTGGTGGCAAAAAGTTTATTTCATTAGATACTGCACTAAACTTAGCTATTGTAGTTGGAATTGCCTTAGTATTAAACATTGTAGCTATAAGAATTGCAGATAATTGGTATGAAAAAAATATGGACAAATAGAATAATTCATGCACTAAAAACGACATTTAAGGGATTATTTATTGAAATGGATATTTAAAAATGTATAATGAACTAAAAAGAGAATTTAGGGGGCACAGCAATGAAAAAGATTATACCAAATCTAATCCTTATGGTCTTAGGAATAATTAGTATTCTATTAGTTTCTGTATTTAGTATCAATGGTGCATTAGGATGTCTGCTTATTACATTTGGGCTTATTTTATTATTAGCTGGGATTGTATATAAAGTGAATAATCCTATAAAAGTTATTGTAGAGATGATTATAAATTTATTTTAATCAAATACGAATTTAGGGGGGGCGCTATTTATGAAAAAGAATAAAACTTTATCAATTATAGTTATTTTGCTTTCGATTATAGTTATTATATTAGGGTTAACTTGTTTAGTAAGTCAAAATTTCAGCACGATGCCTATCGTACTAGGGTTACTAGCACTTATTAATATAATAAATGGGGTGAAATTCATAAAGGACGGAAATAAAACACTGGGATGGGCTGCTGCAGTCACAGGTGTTGTTATACTTTTAATTGTAATTAGTCAATTAGTATTTTAATATTAAATAATATTATAAACTTTTACGACTTCTGCATATTTACAGATTGAATGCATAACCACAGGTAATGTGTTATATGAGTAATTTGGGGGAGTTAATGATGGGATTCACATTAATTGATAATGATACAATGCTTGAGAATATAAGTGATGGAGCTTTTAGACTATACTGTGTGCTTCAAAGTTATTGTTATGGAGAAAAGGATGTTTGTTTCCCATCTCAGAAGACTTTAGGAGAAAAGCTTAAAAGAAGTGTTAGAACTATTCAGAGGTATATAAAAGAGTTAGTTGAAGCAAAGCTTATTGAAGTAAAAAGAAGAGGTTCTAATAACAACTACTATAAAATGCTGAGAAAAGCGGTACAAAAGTCAATTCAAAACACCGTTAGTACTATCAAGGCAGCTGCTGAAAAACATAAAAGCAGCAGTAAAGGTAATTTCAATAATTATAAGCAGAGAAATTATAATATGAATAAGCTAGAGAAGTTATTGCTTAATAATGACTCAGGTATATGTTATGAGGAATGTTTGCTATAAAAGAGATATAGCAATAATATAAGTTTAATAAATAATAGGACTGCTCTATATGTAAATATAGGGCTTATTTAAGTTGTAAAAGATAGGCGCCGAAGCTTTTAGGTGTATATCTTTTTTTATTTGAAAATTAAGTATGGGCCTATATAGCGCCTATAGGCCATAAGTTTTATCATCTATGTCGTATAGTATGCGACATGTAGAATTAATACAATACGACACTGGGGCAGCACTAATAAATAAAAATAGATAATAAGAAAAGCAGAAGAATAGGCAGCTAATGTAATTGTACTAATATGCTATAATGTAAGCATAAGTTAATTAGGGGTGACTTTATGGTGTGGATATTACAATTTATTCTGTATGCAATACTAGGCTTTATACTTTCAAGTTCTATTCATGAATTAGGTCATATTATTACTGGAATAACACAGGGGTTTAATTTCTATTTATTTATAGCAGGACCTTTTGGTTTTAAACGTAATGATAAGGACAAAATTGTATTTTATATAGAAAAAAATATTTCCCTTTGGGGTGGACTTGGAGCAACAATTCCACAAAATGATGATGTAAATAACTTTAAAAAATTTGGACGAGTTCTTTTAGGTGGGCCAATTACATCTATTGTAGTCGGAATTATATGTTTGCCAATAGCTATAATTACAAAGGGTTTATTTTTGATGCTGCTTGGTGTTATGGCTATATCAATGGGAATAGCGTGCTTAATTCCTGCGAGAAATGGTGCGTTTCATACAGATGGTGGAAGGTGGCTCAGAATGCATAAAAGTGAGTCAACAAGAAATGTTGAACTTGCCATTTGGAATTTAACACAAAGCGCAATTATTAATGGAAATCATAAAAAGCTAAATTATGATGAAATAAAGCTTCTTATAAATGACGCAGATACTAGAACACAATATTTGGGGCATTTTTATGCGTATCATCTTTATAAAGATAACAATGACCTTGAAAGCTGTGAAAAGGAAAAAGCTGAACTGGAAAATTTGAAAACAAAAGTGCCAAAACAAGTGGTATCCATGTTTAAAATAGATTAGTATAATGAAAACTTGAAAAAGCTGCATTATAAGAAGTCAATTTGTGACTTTTTTTAATGCAGCTTTAAATATATATTTCTAGTTTACCCTGTCAGCATATATAGTTTTTAATTTATGTGATATCATAATAACATATAATTTTTATAAGATTGGTGGTGCTGGTATTTATGAAAAAAGTAAAGAAAACTATATTAGTTACGATGATTATTGCAGCTGTGTCATTAACAGCTTGTATAAATAGAACAGTACCAGGAAGGGATAACTCAAAAAAAACTAAAGGCACAGTTAATGCTGTAAAGACAGAAGAACCGAAGGATGATACTCTTAGATTTTCAGTATTAGGTGATGTGCATGGAAATGCAGGTAAGCTGGATAAAGCAATTAAAGATTTATATTCTATAAATGATAATATGGATGCTATGATACTAAATGGTGACAATGTGGATGAAGGCTTAGAAAAGCAGTATGATGCAGTACAAGGCATTTTAAATAAAGATTCTAAATTACTGCCTAAAACTATAATAAAGAATATTGGTAATCACGACTATTTTGATTATGCAAAAGGCCAAAACAGTCAAAAGGATGTGGAACACTTTATTAATCTATACTTAAATTTCTCTGGTGAAAAGTCCGTATACCATGATACCTGGATTAAAAATTATCACTTTATATCCTTGGGTTCAGAAAGCGGCAACACTAAAGAGCTGGGGGCAGTAAATGCTACCTTATCAGATAAACAGTTGGATTGGCTAAAGGAAAAGTTAGCAGAAAAGCAGGAGAAGGGCAAGCCTATATTTGTGTTTTTACATCAGCATTTAAGCACAAGTATTAAGGGATGGAATGGAGTAGTTCAGAAGGATAAGCTTACTAAAATATTATCGCAGTATCCAGAGGTTGTTCTCTTTACTTCTCATACTCATGTGCTTTTAAGTATAGATAATGTAAAGCTTAAGCAGCCTTTTACAACTGTTCATACAGGTGCTGTTCATTATGGAATAGAGCCTAATGGATATAAAATAAAAAGGCTATATGATGAAAGCCAAGGACTTTATGTGGAAGTGAAAAATAACAAGGTTACTATTAAAGGCAGAGACTTTGCTAAAAAGTCTTGGGTCTTTTCTAAAGATATAAACTAGAGCTGTGAAATATGGCGAATGAATTTTAAAAAATTTGCTGTGTGGACATCAGCTAAAGGGCTTGGGGGTATTGAATATGAATGAGAATATTAACATTTTAATTGTAGAAGATGATGTGGATATAAACAATCTTCTAAACAAGATATTGAATAGGCATGGATATAGCGTAAGAAGTGCTTATTCTGGCTCTGAGGCAAAGATGTGTTTAGAGCATTATGAATTTCAATTGGTACTACTTGATCTAATGCTGCCTGGTGTAACAGGAGAAGAGCTTGTTGCTGAAATTAGAAAAATGAACACTATGCCTATTATTGTTATATCAGCTAAAACTGGACAAGACACAAAAATAGATTTGCTTAGATTAGGTGCGGACGATTTTGTATCAAAGCCTTTTGATGTGAATGAAGTGCTAGCTAGAGTGGAGGCGCAGCTTAGAAGGTATATGGTATTTTCTGCTGAGGATGAGAAAAGTAATGTTTTAAAACATAAAAATTTATCTTTAAACCCTGATACAGTTGAGGTTATGGTAGATGGCAAGTCTATTAATCTTACAGCTAGAGAGTTTGCAATACTAGAGCTATTAATGTCCTATCCAAACAAGGTTTTTACAAAAGCGAATCTGTTTGAAAAGGTTTGGAATGAAGAGTTCCTGGGGGATGATAATACAGTAAATGTTCATGTAAGCAACCTTCGTTCAAAGATAGCTAAAGAAGACCCGGATACAGAGTATATTCATACTGTATGGGGAATTGGTTTTAAGATGAGTGATAAAACTTAAGGCTTTCTTAAGACTTTGTTTATGGTTTCTTGTATATTTTACCTTATTATATAGATATACAAGGAAGGGGAGAGTGATTTAAGTGGCTAACGTAGTGCTTAAAACAAAAAATTTATCTAAGAAATATAAAAAGCACCTTGCAGTAAATAGCGCAAACTTGGAAGTAAAACAAGGGGATATATATGGTCTAGTAGGTAAAAACGGAGCAGGTAAAACTACTTTGCTTAGAATGATATCTGGTCTTACAATGCCTACCAGCGGTGAGGTTGAAATGTTTGGTGAAGCTTCAAAGAGTGGCATTGGAAGGTCTAGAATGAGAACTGGCTGCATAATAGAAACACCAAGTTTTTTTCCATATCTATCTGCAAAGAAAAATCTTGAATATTATAAAATGCAGAGGGGAATTGTAGAGCCTCAGGCTGTTGATGAGGTTCTGAAAATTGTAGGACTTGATGATGTAGGAAACAAAAAGTTTAAGAACTTTTCTCTAGGAATGAAGCAGCGCCTAGGTCTTGCACTATCTATAATGGCAAGTCCAGATATGCTAATACTAGATGAGCCTATAAATGGTCTAGATCCTACTGGAATTGTAGAGTTTAGAGAAATATTATTAAAGCTAAATAGAGAAAAGAACGTTACTATAGTTATTTCCAGTCATATATTAAGTGAACTTTCTCAGCTTGCAACTACCTATGGATTTATCCATAACGGAGAATTTGTAGAGCAAATTTCTGCAAAGCAGCTGGAGGAAAAGTGTAAGAGCTGCATAGCAATAAAGGTTGACAGTACAGAAAAGGCAGCTGTTATAATAGAAAAACAGCTTAAAACTGAAAAATATGAAGTTTTAAACGGCAATGAAATGAGAATCTATGAGCATATTGATAAACCTGAAACCATAGTAAAAGAGCTCGTAATGAACGGAGTTCTAGTGTCTTCTGTAAATGAAAAGGGAACTAACTTAGAAGACTACTTTATTAGTTTGATAGGGGGGAATCATAATGCTTAATTATATAAAAGCTGAGCTTTATAGATGTTTTAACAGATTATATTTTTGGGTTTTTACAGGCTGTGTAGCTGGTTTGGCATTACTTCTTAATATTATACTTAAGATTAATCATGTTCAAGGTATGGGGCTTACTACATTAACAAGACAGACATCAGCTGCAATTTCACTTCCAGTGTTTTTAGTAATAATTCTTGTAGATATGATTACTTCGGAGGAGCATAAAAATATAACCCTAAGAAATGTGGTTACCTTTGGAATGTCTAGAACTAAAATGATTTTATGTAAAATCATCAGCTCCATAATTCTCATGTTTATAGCTGCGTTTATCATACTTATAGTGTGTTATGGCAGTGGTGCAGCGCTATTTGGGCTTGGCAGTGACTTTCCGGGAACCATTCAGAGTGATTTGCTAAAAATGGTTATAGCAATACCATTATGGATTGCAGCTATATCCTTTGGTACACTTTTAGCTCTTCTATTTACTAATAATACAGCCTTTGCATTTATTTATGCGGGTGCCTTTGTAGTGATTAAAAGCATAATAAAACTACTTGCGATATTAGTTTCTGATAAGTTCATGAAAGTACGTGATTTACTTATAACAACGCAGCTGGATAAGGTAGGTTCTGTAACAGCCACAAGTCATGATTATGTTCTGGCCATAGTGTCAGGCATAGTGTACACTGCTATATTTATAACATTAAGCGTAGTATACTTTGAAAGAAAAGAAGTTAAATAGGAGAAAGGGGTGGTATGTATGGAATATTTACTTGGTATAAGCTTAATAACTTCTGTATTATTTATCACCCTTTATGTTTCAACCAGAAAAGAATTATCTGATGCAGCTAATAAGTTAAATAGAATTAATAACTCAAATACAAACTCAAAGCTTTTAATAGCTACACCAGATAAAAAAATGCAGAGCCTGGCTCTGGAGATTAATAAGACACTAGAAGAAAAGCAAAAGACAGAAATTAAATATAAAAGAATGGATGCGGAGCTTAGGCAGGCAATTGCTAATATCTCACATGACCTTAGAACGCCTCTTACTTCAATTATGGGGTATATGCAGCTTATGGAGGACAGAGATTTATCTTTGGAAGAGCGTAGGCAGTATGCGGATATAGTAGACAGAAGAGCTAAGGATCTTCAAACCTTAATATCCACCTTTTATGATATGTCGAGGCTTGAGGCCAATGAATATAAGTTTGAATTAAAGGCTGTTAACCTTACAAATATTATTGTAGATATCATTGCTTCCTTTTATAATGATTTTTCAAGCAAAGGAATAGAACCTTCTATTGATGTAGACGAAAAGGCAGCAGTGATTATTGCTGATGAAAATGCTGTAAGAAGAGTGTTTTCAAACCTAATACAAAATATGATAAAGTATGGGGAAAAGAATGTAGAAATATCTTTAAAGCAGCATAAGAATTGTGTAGAGACTGTGTTTACAAACTATGCTCCTGGTTTAACGGAGGAGGATGTAACTCACCTATTTGAGCGTTCCTTCACAGCAGATAGAAATAGAACTGGAAACAGTACAGGTCTTGGCCTTGCTATTACGAGGCGGCTGGTAGAGCAAATGGGACATATGGTTTCTGCAGCACTCATTGATGGAAAACTTAGCATTATAATAAAGTGGATGAAAAGATAAGTATATGATTTTAAAAAGTATAGATTATTGTTATTGAATAGCAATAATCTATACTTTTTTTATGGTAAAGTGCTTTCATGGTGCTATGAAATTAAAGTGATACAAATTTATATTTAATAATAAAAAATGATGGATGGGGGTGTATAAGTTGCAAATATTCACATTATAACTAGAAAAAATAAAGATCCCATTAAAATAAATTATGAAATATGTAGTGTAGGATACATCAAAAACTTAAAAATTTTGATAATTTATATATAGGCCAATATCAATAAATGCAGATAAGTAAGCTATCTGCAGCATTACACTTATACAGAGGGGGTATTAAAATGATTAAACTTATTGGTATCGCAATCATAATTGTAGGGTTATTTTTAAAACTAGACACTATAGCAGTAGTTGTGTTTGCAGGAATTACTACTGGACTCGTGTCAGGAATGTCCTTTAATGACGTTATGAAAACCTTAGGCAATGCTTTTGTAGTTAACAGGTATATGTCTATATTTATCATAACTTTACCTGTTATAGGACTTATGGAAAGATACGGACTTCGTGAAAGGGCAGCATATTTAATAAGCAAAATAAAGTCTGCTACTGTTGGAAGATTAAATGCTATTTATCTTGTTATAAGAACTCTTGCTTCAATGTTCGGTCTTAGAATAGGTGGACATGTTCAGTTTATTAGACCACTGATACTTCCAATGGCTCAAGGAGCTGGAGACAGCAGATATGGAGAGATGGACGAAGAAGATAAGGAAATAGTTAAAGGTCTTTCTGGAGCTGTTGAAAACTATGGTAACTTCTTTGGACAGAACTTCTTTGTTGCATCAGGTGGAGTGCTTTTAATTGTAGGAGTTATGAAGGAGCTTAAATATCCAGTTGAAGCAATAAGTATTGCAAAGGCATCACTTCCTATAGCTCTTATTATAATGGTGGTAGGTACGCTTCAATTTTTGTATTATGATAGAAAGCTTGATAAAAAGTATAAAGCTAAAATTAAAACAGATAAAAATAATTCTGAAAAAATGTAGTTAGGAGGTAGGATTATGCTAAAGGATTCATTAACAGAAGTTTTATATGTATTATGTGGAATCATTGCCTTTTATTCAGTTTATGCCACACTTAAAGATAAGAAACATCCCTCAAGAATACCAACTGCCTTGTTTTGGGCAATACTAGGCTTTATATTTACCTTTAGTAGAATAGGAACACTTTGGGGAAATAAAAAGATTGCAGTAAATGATACTTTTGTAGGATATCTTGTGCTAGCAATGGCTGTGCTTTCAGCTCTTAAGCTTGTTAAGTTCAATAAGTTTGAGGAATCTTCTAGAGAATTTAAAGAAAAGATGTCAATGAAAATTGGAAATAAAATATTTGTACCGGCTCTAGTTCTTGCAGTGGTGGCTTTTGTAGTTGCACAATTCTGGACACAACAGCTTGGTTCTCTAGTTGCACTTGGAATTTCAGCAGTACTTGCTTTGGTTGTAGCATTATCAATTACAAAAGGTAAAACTCACGAAGTTGCTGAGGACTCTAGAAGATTATTAGAGCTTGTTGGCCCCGTAAGCATGCTGCCTCAGATTTTGGCAGCCTTAGGATCTGTATTTACTGCTGCTGGAGTGGGAACAGTTATAGCTAATGGAATAAAGACAGTTGTACCACAAGGCAATATTTTCCTTGGTGTTACAGCCTATTGCTTAGGTATGGCGCTGTTTACTATGATAATGGGTAATGCCTTCGCAGCTTTTGCTGTAATTACAGCAGGAATAGGAGTACCCTTCGTATTTACTCAAGGTGCAGATCCAGTAATAGCCTCAGCTCTTGCACTTACAGCAGGCTTTTGTGGTACACTTATAACACCAATGGCAGCTAATTTCAACATAGTACCAAATGCAATTTTGGAGATTAAGGATAAAAAGTATGGAGTTATAAAATACCAGCTTCCAGTTGCCATAGTTATGCTTTTAATCCATATAGGACTTATGTATGTCTGGGCATTTTAAGGATAATATTTAAAATATAATTTAAGATAAGACATTAAATTATAAGGGATGAATTGATGCTGTTTACATGCAGCATCAGGATCTCTTATTTACTAGGAGGAAGCCACATGAAAATATTAGTAACAGGATTTGAACCTTTTGGAGGAGAGAAAATTAATCCATCATTAGAAGCTGTTAAGATGCTTCAAAGCAATATTGCAGGTGCAGATATTGTTAAGGTTCCAATGCCAGTAGTATTTGGAAAATCCATTGAGAAGCTTGAAGAAGCAATAAAGTTGGAGAAACCTGATGTAGTAATATGCGTTGGACAGGCTGGAGGCAGATTTGAAATATCCATTGAAAGAGTTGCTATTAATGTAGATGATGCAAGAATAGCTGACAATGAAGGAAATCAGCCTATAGATGAAAAGATATTTGATGATGGTGAAGCAGCTTATTTTGCAACCCTGCCAATCAAGGCAATGGTTGAAGAGATGAGAAAAGGCGGCGTACCTGCTGCGGTATCCAATACAGCAGGAACTTATGTATGTAACAATATAATGTATGGTCTTTTATATTTGGCAAGTAAGAAGTATCCAGGTATCAGAGGAGGCTTTATACATGTTCCATTTATTCCTGAACAGGTAATAGGAAAAGCTAATACTCCATATATGACCTTGGAGCAAATGGCAAAGGGTTTATCATTGGCTATAAAAGCCGTAGTAGAGAATAAGGATGATATAAAAGTAACTCATGGCAAAATATGCTAAGGGGTGATCTTTGTGGCAAAAAAATTTTTCGTATATGGAACACTTTTAGAAGGATTTATTAATTATGAAAAATACTTAAAAGGAAAGATAATAACAAGAGAATATGCTAAAACAAAAGGGGAACTATATCATCTAGTGGATTGTGGATATCCTGCTATGGTAGATGGCTGTGATTATGTTTATGGAGAACTCATTGATTTTGAAGATTATACAAACACTGTAAGAGAAATTGATGAAATGGAGCATTACTTTGGAGAAAATAATGCTAATAATGAATACAATAGGCTAGAAATTGAAGTTGAACTTCTAGAAGGCAAAGGGTGTGAAACAGCCTATGCTTATATTTACAATTTAAAGAGCGCAGAAGAGCTTAGAAGTAAAGATATTTATATAAAGGACGGAGACTGGAAAAAGTTCTGCAATAAACATAATGCTAAGCATAAAAATCTAGCAGGCTAAAAGCTTCGTCTATAGCACTAAAAACCTTGATTTTATTCAGGGTTTTTTTGTGCTATTTACCAATAGTAAATATTCGCGGAATTTGGTATAATTCTAACATAGTTCAATAGTAATCATGATTAGGTGGTGAAAGAGTTGTATAATTCTCTGTTCGATGAAAATAGACAAAACGCTATGAGAGATTATTTTTTAAACAATTTAGGTAAAAAAGGGATAATTAGGAAATATTCCAGAAATGAGATTATTGAATTACACAGTGATGATTACTTTGGAATTGTTGTTAAGGGAATTGTATCTATAAATGTGCTTAATTCCAACGGAAATGAAAAGATGCTGTATGTTCTCCGCCCAGGAGAAATATTTGAGGAGATGAACTATTTTTGTGGGGGGTCAAAGCTGACAGTGGCAAGGGTTAAGGAAAATGCTGAAGTTTCCATAATATATAAGAATGTATTGGAGCCAGAGCTTGCTGATAACCCAGAAGCCTATAGATACTTTCTTCACAGCGTCACTAGAAAATATAGAATAGTTATGCTTCAAATGACTAATAGTGTTTTTAACGATTCTATTGGGAAGATAGCTGATACCCTATTGAGGATGGCATCCTGCAGTATTGGTACTGGTGAATCAGAAAAAATTATCATAGATACGCCTTTTACTCATCAGGAATTAGCAAATAATATAGGCTGCTCCAGAATCACGGTTACTAAATTTTTAAATAAATTTATTGATGAAGGCATAATTATTTATGAGGATAAAAGAATAGTGATTAAAAATAGAGAGGCCTTAAAACAATATATAAATGTAATTGAGGAGTAAGTTAATGTTTGCCTAACTGAGTTATTCAGTTAGGTTTTTATTATGAATTTTATTAGTCCTATTTGGAAAAACTATATAGGAGAAGTATGTTTAAAATAATAGTTTTTACATGCTGATCATTAAAAAATAAATAGGAGTGACTCAAATGGACAAAAATCACAAGAAAAAACATGAAAGTAAGGAACGGGACGAGGTAAAGCAAAATAGAGATGAGGACTATAATGTTCTTAATCCTGTAATGGGAAGCAAGATGCCCATGAGATGTTTGCTTAATAAATACTTTATATAAAGCTTAGCTGTAAGGGAGAAAAGTATATCTTACTAGAGTTAAAAATATGCAATGTTATAAAAGTGTAATTGTTAAACCAGTATATGTGGCTAAATAATTACACTTATTTTATTTAATAATTAAGTGGGTAGTTGGTATGGCGAGGTAATATAGTATGCTTTTATTAAATTTTAGTTAAAAAAAGGATTTTATATTATAAAATAGAATTTCATATATAAAATAAGAATAAGGAGAGTGATATCTATGGAAGAACCAAAAATTAGTCAAAAATCACCAATACCAGTTGAACTTAAAGAAGGAGAAACATATTATTGGTGTTCTTGTGGTAGGAGTGGTAAACAACCATTTTGCGATGGATCTCACAAAGGAACATCTTTTAAGCCATTAGCTTTTACAGCTGAAAAAGATGGAACTGCTTATTTATGTGCTTGTAAGCATACAAAAAATCCACCATATTGTGATGGAACACATAAAAATCTTTAATGCAATATTTTTGGAGCTCTTAACAGAGCTCCTTTTTTACATTTCTTTTAGAATTCAAAAATGTAAGTGCAAATTTCAAGAAAATTTAAATTAATAATAAAAAACATATCTAGAAATGTAAGGAACAGTACGATAATGTAATTATAATATATATTTGTTAACATTAATAATTGATTAAGAGGTGAAGTTGGATGGAAGACCACAAAAAATTAATATCAATCAAGGATATAAAAGAGGGAATGATAGCTGCTGCAGATATTTATGACAGAAACAATATATTACTAGCAAAAGGTCAACCAATTACTGAGCCGGTTATAGCTACACTTAAACAGTCTTATGTGGTAACTAGCGTTGAAGTATATGTAGGAAGTGATTTGCCTGAAAAGAAATTAAATGATACGTTATCGTTTAACTTAAAAACCATAGATGAACTTGAGGATATTTTAAATAGTTTCTCTGTTGATTTAGAGGAAACATTTGAAAGTATATCAGACGTGAAGCAAACTGATATAGAAGAGTTGAGAGCTTTTACGAGAAATATTCGAGATAAATTTACTGCAACAGATGCAATTCTTAGAAATATTGCTTTTAACAGAAGCACAGAGGAAAACTTTTATAGACATAGTACAAACGTGGCTGCTATTAGCTTTATACTTGGAAAGTGGCTGGGGATTGCTGGGAAGGAACTAAATTTTTTGATTTACTCTGCAGTGCTTCATGATTTTGGTAAAACAAAACTAGATAAAGATATTGTAGAAAAGAGTACCAAGCTAACTTCTAATGAATATAAGATATTTAAGACACATCCTATTATTGGTTATGAATTTATAAAAAAGTTTCCGTATTTAGATCCTTCCGTGGGCTATGGAATTCTGATGCATCATGAACGTATGGATGGATCTGGATATCCGCTAGGTCTTAAGGGTGATGAGATACACAAATTTGCGAAAATAATTGCAATTGCAGATTTATTTGATGAAATTAGTTCAGGAACATACTCAAAAGAAGTTAGAGGACCTTTTGAAGTGCTTAATATAATCAGGGAAGAAAGTGTAAAAAAACTTGACTATAAATACTGCGATATGTTTTTAAGGCACATGATAAATTTCTATATTGGAGAAGAGGTAATTCTAAGCGATAAGCGAGTATGCAAGGTTGTTAAAGTGAATATGGATAATCTACTAAATCCTATATTGCTTCAAGGTAATGTGTTGATTGATTTAAGTAATGAAAAGGACATATATGTTGAAAGCTTTTTTAACGGGGTTAAAAATGAATAGTGCTATAGAAGAACCTTGAAAAACCAAGGTTCTTTTTTGAGTCTTGATTTATATATTGTTAATGCAGAAAATCATAAATGCATGATATATTAAGTAAAAAAATGCTATGGTATAATATGGATATAACCAATGTAACATGCAATGCAACTAAGGTGTTACATTTAGAAATTCAAAGTTGGTGGAGATTTAACTTGCTAAGAATTATTATAAAGTTGTATTAAGTAACGGAGGTGCTATATGAGTTTAGGAAGAAAAATAGCAGATGCTAGGAAGGAAAAAAATTTAACGCAAGAACAGCTAGCTGAGCTAATGTCAGTAACTAGACAGTCAATTTCAAGGTGGGAATCGGATCAGTCGTATCCGGAGATGGATAAGATAGTTTATCTGGCAGAAATATTGGGTGTAAGCTGTGATTATCTACTGAATGATAATTGTGATAAAGTGGAAGTGAAAAAAGAAAACAGCAGCGCAGTAACCCGTCTTTTATACGGTTCAAAAGGAAAAAAGGTTAAGTTAAGTTTTTATAATGATGCCATTGATTATGACCTTTTAAATATTACTTGTGTAATTGAAGATTTTGATGGGCAGTGGATTAATGTTCAATATACCAAGGGCAAGAAAACGGAAACAAAATTACTGCCTATTTCCTCAATACTTTCTATAAAGTATGTGAAGGAGGAAAAATAGTATATGGAATCAATAGGTTATATCTTTGGAATAGCTGCACTGATTTGGTGTGTAAGCTTATCATCAGAAGTTGCTAAGCTTAAGCGTATGATTAAAGAATGTGGTATAAGTAATTCTGAAAAAGCATCTTTAAGAGGTATTTTAGGAAAGAATATAGGCAGGCTTGGAAAAATTAAATTTGAAAGTGATGCTGAAGATTACGAGATATTATCAAAGTATTGTCTGCTTGAAGATATTGATGAAGATTGGTTATTGGTGAAAATAGAAAAATCCGAAATTGAAAAGCTAATAAGAATAGAATCAATAAAAGGTATTCAATTTAAATAATTCTAGATTTGTAATGAGAGAATAATTGGTATTGTCTCAAAATATTAAGCTCATATTTATATGGGCTTTTTTTATACAAAGAAATAATATTTAATTTAGCCTACTGATAACAACTTCCACTTGAAGCTATAGTGCAAGTGATATTAAAAGGCAAATGAAACAAAATCCCTTTATCAAATGATAATAATTACAATTGATAACTAATAGGTTAAATCGTTGGAAATAATATAATTTGGAAATATTTTATTATCATTTGATAACAAAATGGAAACTGCTGCATATACTATAAATATATCCGGATGAATAAAAAAATAATAAAGAGGTAAAAGGGATGGAGTGTGAAAATTTAAAAGGCTTAACTACTGATGAGGTTAAGGAGCTTCAGAAAAGGTATGGTTTAAATGAGTTTGTTAAAAATGAAAAGCCTAATCCAATTAAAAAGTTTTTGGGGGTTTTTAAGGAACCTATGTTTTTGCTTCTAGTAGGAGCAGCTTTACTATATTTTATTTTGGGAGAGCCAAGAGAAGCAGGCATACTGCTTATATTTGTAGTGTTCGTAGCTACAATAACCTTTGTTCAGGAATGGAAAACAGAAAAGACTATGAATGCTTTAAAGGAACTGACCTCGCCACATGTAACAGTTTTGCGTGATGGAAAGAAAGAGGTTATAAAGAGCTTTGAGCTTGTACCAGGAGATATAGTGTTTATATCTGAGGGTGAGAGAATACCTGCAGACTGTATAGTTATAGAGACTTCTAACTTTTCAGTGGATGAATCAGTGCTTACTGGTGAATCAGAGCACGTGTTTAAATATGCAGCTAAAGCAGAGGATGAAAGTAAAGGGGACTATTGGAGAACAGATATGCTTTATGCTGGAACCCTATCTGTTTTTGGAACCTGTACAGCAAAGGTTTCAGCTACAGGCTTCAGCACTGAATATGGCAAGATAAGCAAGGCCATCAGTGAGACTAAGGAAGAGCTGACACCACTCCAAAAGAAAACTCAGCATTTAGTAAAGATATTAGCTATTGCTGGGCTAGTACTCTGCATTATGGTAATAGCTTTAACTTATGTTTATAACCATGACATAATACAAAGTATTTTGTCTGGCATAACCTTAGCTATGGCTATTATTCCAGAGGAGTTTCCTGTAGTTTTAACTGTGTTTTTATCTTTAGGAGCTTTTAGATTAGCTAAGAATAATACACTAATGAGAAAGGTTTCAGCAGTGGAAACCTTGGGCGCAGCTACAGTTTTAGGAGTAGACAAAACAGGAACCATAACAAAAAATTTAATGGAAGTAAGAAAGATTTTTGAAGCAGGTAAGCTAAGTGACTCAAAGAGCTTTAGCTCAGAGAAGCTAGCAGAGCTTATGATTATGTCCTGTGAAAAAGATCCTTATGATCCTATGGAAAAAGCCATTGTAGATTGTACCAGCGGTGTAATAGCGGATAGACATAAAATATACAACCTAGATATAGCTCATAAAATAGCTTTTGATTCAAAGACAAAGAGAATGGCTAATATATATACTTTGGAAAATGGCTATTATGTGGCAGCTAAGGGTTCTCCAGAAACTATCCTGCCCCTTTGCAAGCTTCGGGAAGCAGAATTTAATAGAGTTCAAGCTGTTATAGATAATTTAGCTTCTAGGGGGCTACGGGTTCTTGCCTTTGCAGAGGATTACTCAGATGGGCTTTATGAAAATCTAGAAGAATATAGCCTGAGCTTTAAAGGACTCGTAGGGCTTCAAGATCCTCCAAAGGAAGGTGTAGAAGAGGCTATAGAGCTCTGTAGAAAAGCAGGTATAAGAGTAGTTATGATAACGGGAGATTATAGTAAAACAGCAATGGCCATAGGCAATGAAATAGGTCTTCAATTTAAAGATTTAGTTATAACTGGTGAAGATATTGATAATATGTCAGAGGAAGAACTCAAGGCTGCAGTTAAACACTGCGATATATTTTCAAGAGTTATTCCAGAACATAAGATGAAAATTGTTAAGGCATTAAAGGCTAATGGTGAAATAGTTGCTATGACAGGGGATGGAGTTAATGATGCTCCTGCACTAAAGAACGCTGACATAGGTATTGCTATGGGAAAGCGCGGTACAGAAGTAGCAAAGGAAGCTGCGCATATGATATTGATGGATGATAACTTTACTACCATAGTTAGGTCAGTGAAGGATGGCAGGAGAATTTTTGATAATATAAGAAAGGCTATGGTTTATATAATGGTTATCCATATTCCTATAATGGCCTTAGCGTTATTTTCTCCATTATTTAATCTTCCGCAGATTCTTTTGCCAGTTCACATAGTTCTACTAGAACTAATAATAGACCCAACTTGCTCCATAGTGTTTGAAGGTGAAGAAGCAGAGCCTTATATAATGGATCAGCCTCCAAGGTCACCTAATGAGCCAC
Organism: Clostridium omnivorum; assembly: GCF_026012015.1. NCBI lineage: Bacteria > Bacillati > Bacillota > Clostridia > Eubacteriales > Clostridiaceae > Clostridium > Clostridium omnivorum. The sequence goes on from NZ_BRXR01000001.1 coordinate 2,317,885, forward strand.
TTCTTACTAAGGTTATGGCTGTAAAAGTAATTTTGCAGGGGCTAGTTATGTTTGCAGCGGCCTTTGTACCTTTCCACTACTTAGTTGACAGTGGAATTTCAGTAGAAATAGCTAGAAGCTTTTCGCTAATGACACTAATTGTATCTAATGTAGTGCTGGTGCTTGTAAATAGATCAAATACTCAATATTTATATAAAGTATTTAAGGAGCCAACAAATAAAGCCAGACTATATATAAATAGTTTAGCTTTGGTTATGATATTTGCCATAGTCTACATTCCTGGACTGCAGTCTATATTCAAGACTGCAGCAATGGAACCGGCTATGCTTTTGGTATCGCTATTACTAGGCGTTATAGCTACAGGCTGGTGGGAAGTAGTTAAGCTGTTTTCAGCAAAAACAGAGATTGAAGAAGCAGTAGTTAAATTAGAAGATAAATATGATACAAATTAACTGTAAGGTGTTTCCACTTTAAAGTTGGATATAAGCTTAAGCTTTTGAACTTTTGTTAACTGCTTTATAGCGTATTCTCTCTTTTGAGCAGATATTTTATCTTCATAAGTCTCATAATATACAAGTTTTACGGGGAGTCTAGCTCTTGTATATTTTGAGGCTTTTCCTTTTTGATGGGTTTCTAATCTTTTCTCTAAATTGTTTGTCCACCCTGTGTACAAGGTTTTGTCAGAGCATTCAAGTATATAAACATAATTCACACATATCACCAATAATATTATAAACTAAAAACAACAGCATTAAAATGGATAAGTCATAAGAAGCTTTCATATGCAATGGTTATGCAGGGGTGTTAAATTTTTGTTATTTATTAAAATTATTTGCCAAGGTCATATTTAGATATGATATAATTTTCAAATATAACATTTTAATAATCAAAAGAACTTTTATGAATTATTGGGGGTACAGAGATGTTTGAATGGAAGAAAGAATACGAAACTAAGGTAGATAAAATTGATGAGCAGCATAAAAAGTTATTCGAAATTGGAAACAGATTGTACGAGCTTATTAAGAATGATTTAGTTATTGATAAGTACGACAAAATTATGGATATTATAGTAGAACTTAAAAATTACACTGTATTTCACTTTCAATTTGAAGAAAATTATATGATGGAAATAGGATATAAAAAGTTCCTATCTCATAAGGTACAGCATGATGATTTTATAAAAAAATTCAATGATATTGACTTTAAGAAAATTGATAATAGCCAAGATAAATATATGTTAGAATTAATGAATTTCATATACGAATGGATTGATGGACATATACTTGGTACAGATATGCAGTATGTTCAAAAATAATTAATTAAAGTTGTGGTAAAAAGTCAGTAATAATGCATATTTTGTTAGTGAGCAATATAATTATATTAAACAAATATGTAGAGGAGATATTATGAGATTTTTATTATGGCCCTTTGAGGCAATCTTCAAGTTAGCATCTGGCATAATAAAAACTACTGGAAGGCTTACAGCTATTATTTTAGGAATTGTTTTTATGATAGTAGGGGTAGCTGTTAGCTTAACTATAGTTGGTGCAATAATAGGTATACCATTAGCATTATTTGGATTTATGCTTATGGTTAAAGGATTCTTTTAGTAAAGCTCGAGTTTAAACTCGAGTATTTTATTTTTCAATTATATGTAACTTCTAAGCATCGCCATTAATAAACTGTTAAGGGGTGGTTTTATGCAAGCAATTAATATGAGCAATGCAAAGGGCATTGATGTTTCAAATTATGATACCAATGTGGATTGGGCCAAGGTAAAAGCTGCGGGGTATTCTTTTGCATTTATAAAATCTACAGAAGGGGTAACCTTTGTAGATCAAGAATTTAATAGAAGCTATAGCAATGCTAGGGCAAATGGTATCATTGCTGGTCCTTACCATTACGCAAGACCTTATAATGATGCCATAAAGGAAGCGGATTTTTTTGTGGATACTGTTAGATCTTTTAACGGTTTTCAAAATGGAGATTTGCCACCAGTACTTGATATTGAGTCAAATGCTGGTTTAGGGCGAGCAGAAATAGTTAGCTGGTGCAGAACCTTTATTAATAGGGTAAAGGACAGAACAGGTCTGCAGCCTATGTTGTACACATATTTATATTTTGCAAAGGATTATCTTGACGAATCCTTAGGTGATGTACTATTGTGGTTTGCAAGATATGGAGTAAATGTGCCAGAGGATGTTGCAGGATGGAGTAAGTGGACTTTTCTTCAGTATTCCGATACAGGAACAGTTGATGGCGTTAATGCCACTGCGGTAGATTTAAATCTCTTCTATGGAGATGAAACAGAACTAATAGCTTTTGTTAATGGCAAACAGGGCCTAGTTCCAAGTCCAAATCCAACTCCTATGCTTAGATTAGGGGATACAGGAAAGGCTGTAGAGGGACTTCAAAAACAGCTTGCAGAGCTTGGATATTATACTGACAATATAGATGGAATTTTTGGACCTAATACGGATAAGGCAGTAAGATTATTTCAATCAATAAATGGCTTAGCTGTAGATGGTATTGTTGGTCCAAATACTTGGGATAAGTTGATGAATTCTCCAATAAAAAATCCTGGAACAATAAATAATACCGGTGTTTTGAAATTAGGAGATAGCGGGGATGCTGTAACGAAGCTTCAAAGTAATCTAGCAAGCCTTGGATTTTCACCTGGAACTATAGATGGTATATTTGGACCGAATACTGAAGCTGCAGTTAGAGGTTTCCAAGGGGCATATGGAATAACCATAGACGGAATTGCTGGACCGCAGACCTTAAAAGCAATAGATATAGCTCTAAATCTATCAAAGCCAACCTTAAGTGTTGGAGATTCTGGAGCAGCTGTAGCTGAACTTCAGCAGTATTTATTAAATTTGGGTTATTCAGTAGGCCCAGTAGATGGCATATTTGGGCGAAACACTAAGAGAGCTGTACTGGCATTTCAAGGAACAGTAGGCCTTACTCCAGATGGTATTGTTGGACCAAAAACCTGGGTAGCTATTCTTGTTAGAAGTTAATAAAAGGATTATACTAGTGAAATTTTACTAGTATAGTCCTTTTTTTATTTGTGAAAAGCAATTAAACAAATATTACACTAAATGATATAATATGGTTGTACATTAAATTATAGCTTATTTGGGGGGGCTAGAGATGAATTTAAAGATATTAGTAGTGGAGGATGATTTTTCAATAAATGATATACTAACTTTTGCATTAAAGAGTGAGGGATATGCAATAGCAAGTGCCTTTAGTGCAAAGGAAGCTAGAACTAAATTTGAAGAGTTTAACCCTGATTTGGTGTTGCTTGATGTTAATCTTCCGGATGAATCAGGGTTTGAGCTCTGCAGATCAATAAGTGCCGAATATAAAATACCAGTTATAATGCTTACTGCAAGAAATGATATAATTGATAAAATTCTTGGGCTGGAATTAGGTGCTGATGATTATATAACAAAACCCTTTAATATAAAAGAGGTTTTAGCCAGGGTAAAGGTTGCTCTTAGAAGAGTTGATAGATATAGAGAACAAACTGAGGATAATGTATATATAAAGCTAAGTGATAGTGTAAAGGTTGATTTGGAAAAGAGAATAGTTTTAAGAGGTAGTGAAGAAGTTAAGCTAAAGCCTAAGGAATATGATTTGCTGGTGTTTTTTGTTAAAAATAGGGATAGGGTATTCTCTAGAGAAGAGCTTTTGGATAAAGTATGGGACTACGATTATGAGGGAGATTTAAGAACAGTAGACATTCATGTTAGAAGATTAAGAGCAAAGCTGGATTCAAGTGGCGGTCAATCTATAATAGATACAGTATTTGGGGTTGGGTATGTAATGAGGCGCAGAGATGAAAAATAGCATTAAGGCTAAAATTACTCTAGGATTAACTGTAATTTTTATTATATCCGGAATACTGTTAAATATTTTTATAAGACAAATATTCACTTCTAATTTAGAAAAAAGCATAAAAAGCACTATGTCCGATTTAATGAAAAGCTCTAGAGAGGTTATAGTAAGCAATATAAATAATGATAAAACACAATTTGATGAGCAGGCTCTCTATAAAAGCATATCTAAAGTAGTTGGGTCATCGGTAATAGGTAATTATTATCAATATGAACTAAGGGATACAAAGGGAAAAGTGGTAGATTCCAATATAATCGATGAAATGAGCGAGCTGCTTGAAAAGGGTACTAGTTCAGCCTTAGAAGGCAGGGCAGTGATAAATATTAAATATTCAGAGGAAGATGCTATTGGGATTTTGTCATATCCTATTTACAGCGACAGTAAGTTTATTGGAATAATAAATATAGCCAGCAGCTTTAGTGATATATATGCTGATAATATAAAGACAATAAATATGATAACACGTATTGAAATAGGTATTTTTGTATTCATTTTTACTGCAGCCTATCTTTTTGCTAGTAGTATGATAAAGCCTATACTAACGCTTACAAAGCAAGTGCAGAGTGTAGAGGAAGGCAACTACGATGGAAATATAGAAATTAAAAGTAAAGATGAAATAGGTATATTAATAAAAGAATTTATGCTGATGAAGGATAAGATAAAGGATCAAATAGAAACTATAAATAAAGAAAAGGAAAAGGTTGAAAAGCTTGAAAAAGTAAGGAGAGAATTTTTTAATAACGTTACACATGAGCTAAAAACACCCCTTACAGCTATATCTGGTTACTCTCAAATGCTGCTCCAAAATAGGACAGAGGATGAAGAGTTTAAGCATAGGGCTGAGGAAAGAATTTATCTTGAAAGTGAAAGGCTGCATAAACTAGTTCTAGATTTAATTGAAGTATCCAAGGGTACTTTGTTTTTGGAGGAGGACAAAATACAAATTGAAGTGGACAAGCTTTTAGGCGACGTATGCTCAGATATGAAAATTAAAGCAGATAAATATTTTGTAAGCATAAACAAGAATATAGCTGAAGGCAAAGTATTTGGACAGCAAAGAAAGCTGCAGCAGCTTTTTATTAATTTAGTTGATAATGCAATAAAGTATTCTTTTAAAGGAAGCACAATATATGTAACCGGAAAGAAAATAGAAAATGCATATGAGATAAAAGTTAAAAATACAGGTAAACCCATAGATGAAAATATATATAATCGCATTTTTGAACCTTTTATAAAGGGAAAAGATGAAGTGGAAAAGGGAAGCAGTGGCCTTGGGTTATATATTTGCAGCGAAATAGTTAAGGAGCATGAAGGACAAATAACTATTGAGAATGGAAATGAAATAACAGTTAAGGTGGAGATACCCCTTGTTAAATAAAATAAAAAATAAAAAGTATTTGGAAACACTTTGGAAACAACTGATACAATTTTAGAAAATAGTACTTGGTATTATTTATATATAGAGCAGGAAGCTGCCATAAATAATACTTTTAAAAGGGGTGCAACATTTATGAGAAAGGGTAAATTAATTATAGCTGTAATCTTATGCATTACTACTTTTATGTTAGCTGGGTGCAGCAGCAAAGAAAAAGAAATAGAACTAAGTAAAAATGTTAAGCAGCAGCTTATTGACGAGGAGAATGCTTCTATAAAGCTTCAAAAGCTTAATGAACTGGATTTTGGAAATGAAATATATTATCCAGTACTCTGGAAGGATGATGAAAATATCATAGCTACTAATAGTAATGAAAATTTGAGTTCTAGTTACGAAGATATTAACAAGCAAAAAGAAGGGGATATAAACATTTATAATATAAATATTAAAACTTCACAGCGTACTAAATTAAAAACCATAGAAAAGGCATATTGCGGTGATGTAGGTAAACAAGGATTTTATGGCAAGTTCTTATTTATGAAGGACAACGCACTATGGACGTATAGTGCTGGTGATAATAGTGAAAAGCTGATCTATGATTTAACAGAAGCTATTAAAGAATTTAAGGAACCGGGCTTTGGTGCTGCTAGTTCACAGCAAACAATTAAGGACAGTGACATTTTGCCTAAGATTAAATCGGGCTTTGTTAAAGGCAGTGATAAATATATTTATATCATGAGCTATGTTTCTGATGGTTCAGATGCTAATCAAGTACTAAGAATTCTAGATTTAAGTACGGGAAAAGTATATAAGAATCCATATATTAAGGGGTTGTTTGATTCTTTTGAAGAGCCTTATGTAGGTTGGGTATACAGTAAAGTAAGTGACAGCTTTTATGCTTGTTCAGCAAATAAAGGAAGGCTGTATGAGTATAACCTAGCAAGCCCTAATAAGATTAAAAATGTAAGAGCTATGAAAGGTCTAATATCAGATATAACAGAAGATGGAGATAAATTATTATTAATGGCAGTAAATTCTAGTAGTGCAAAATATAAAAATACAACTGCTATAGAGCAATATAATATTAAAAGTAAAGAGCTTACACAGCTGGTATATGATAAAACAAAAAGATCAGATTATAGTAAAGTTTCTGCTTACACTGGGATTTCAATTAATAATAATATAGTTAACTATGATGTAGAGACTATAACTATAAATAAAAATAAACCAACTGGTATTGATCATATAACTTATATAGGAAACTATGATGGAAGCTCAATAAAAAATGTAAAAACCATGCCTATAGAAAAGGTTGATAATAAAGGAAATGCAGACAGTATAGTTTTTAATGCTAAAGGTGATAAGTTTATATATTCTATATATTATTTTGATCAAGGAGAGGATTATTTAAAGCTTTCAAAAATAAGGTCTTGGGTTTATGAGGTAAAATAAAGCTGATAAGTACATTTTCGGAAATATTTTCAATAAATATCTTCTAATATGTGAACAAAGCGTGTATAATATGGGTATTAGATTCCCATAGGAGAGTGATTTTTATAAAAAATAAGAAGCAGATGGTATTAATTTCTTTAATGTTATTGGTACTTATAATAAAAATTACTTTTCCATCGGGTGTAGTAAAATACCAAAATAGCAATAGAAATGAAGTAAGTCAGAAAGTAATAAAACTTCCCAGCGAATCTAATACTTCTGTTCTAAATAAGGATGGAGAAAAATTTAGTGTAGGAAACGTATTTTTTAATATATATAACTTTTTAGCAATCTCATTATCTATAACTGTATATGTATTTGCAATATATTTTCTGTATCGAAGATTTTTATTTGAGGGTAACAAAAAATTATATTATATATCAACAATCTATTTTAATGTGAGTAAATATAAGGGCGTGAATATTTCTTTCTAATATTAAATTAAAAGGAGGAAATATGATGAATGCTCAAGATATATTAATTGCCGTTGTTATAGGAGTATTTGCAGTAGGCGGTGCTTGGTTTACAATAGCATCACACATAGAAGGCAATAAGCAAAGTAAAAATAATGATAATAAATAAAATAAAAATTTTAATGTATATGGAAATAACTTAATGATTTATGAAGAAGTTAGAGGGCGTAAGCCCTCTAGGCTTTTTTCTTTATTTTAAATATTAAAAGCGCAATTATAATTTTCATATATTCTATTTTAAATTATCCATTTTTAATATTTCTATATATTTAAATTTTAAATAATTAATTATGGCACGTACAAAATTAGGAGGATATTATGTTTGAAACTTTAAAACGATTATTAATTGGAAAGCCACTGAGAAATGATGCACTTAGTGGAGAAAAATACAGCGTTGCAATGGGACTACCTATACTATCAAGTGATGCTATTTCTTCAGTTGCCTATGCTACAGAGGAAATATTGCTTGTGCTATATCCTGTAGTTGGAATACTAGCATACAATAGCATGATAGGAGTTTCCGCTGCAATTGTAGGACTTTTAGTGCTATTAACTTTTTCCTATAAACAAACTATTCAAAACTATCCTAATGGTGGAGGGGCATATATTGTAGCTAAGGAAAACTTAGGACTTATTCCTGGTATTTCAGCAGGAGCTGCTCTATCAGTTGACTATATACTTACAGTTGCGGTAAGTATTTCAGCAGGAACATCGGCTATTATTTCCGCATTTCCATCTCTAGAAAGACATAGAGTGCTTATATGCCTATTAATTTTATTGCTTATAATGCTTGGAAACTTAAGAGGTATTACCGAATCAGCTAAAATCTTTAGCATACCACCTTATGCTTTTATACTAGGAATGGTTACTATGATATTAGTTGGAATTGTTAAATTTAAAGTTACTGGTATTGTACCACCACCACCAAGTAATGCAGCAATTGCAACACAAAGCTCAGTGACTATAATTTTGCTTCTTAGAGCCTTTTCATCTGGATGTTCTGCGTTAACGGGAGTTGAGGCTGTAAGTAATGCAGTACCAAACTTTAGAGAACCTTCAACAAAGCATGCTCAAATTACTCTTATGCTGCTGGCGTTTATAGTACTTATAGTTTTTGGTGGTATATCCGTTTTAGCTAGCATATATAAAGTTGCTCCAGTAGCAGGAAAAACTGTACTTTCACAAATTGCTATGGGTGTTTTTGGACAAGGTTTTATGTATTACTACATACAGGTTACTACTGCAGTTATACTTGCAATGGCAGCAAATACTGCATATTCAGGTTTTCCAATGTTAATTTCAGTAATTTCTCATGAGGGTTATGCTCCAAGACAATTTGCATTAAGAGGAGATAGACTAAGCTATTCTAATGGAATTATTGCTTTATCAACAGTAGCTGCTATTCTTATTGTTGTATTTAAAGGGGAGACACATCTTCTTATTCCACTATATGCAGTAGGAGTGTTCGTTTCATTTACCCTTTCACAAACAGGAATGTTTATGAGATGGGTTAGAACCAAAGAACCTGGATGGGTGCATAAAGCAATCATTAACGGAATGGGTGCTTTAGTTACAGGTGTAGCAGTAATAATCATCGGCGCTACAAAATTCACTCATGGAGCATGGATTGTTATAGTTATAATTCCAACCTTGGTAAAGGCTATGCTTAAAGTTAAAGATCACTATAATGCAGTTGCTAAACAGCTAAGAATTGAAGAAGATGAATTAGCTACCATAGATTTAGATAAAGAACTATATAGAAACCGTGTTATTGTTCCAATTGCCAGCGTGAATAGGGCGAGTATAAGAGCTCTTAGATATGCAAAAACAATTTCGGATCATGTAACAGCCTTTAATATAACTATAAATGAAGAAGAAAAAGAAAAAATAGAGAAAAAATGGGCAATACTTAATACTGATATTCCTCTGGTTGTAAGAAATTCTCCATATAGAAAGATTGTAAATCCTCTTATAGAATTTATTGAATCAGAAGAATACGATATGAAAAAAGGCGATATGATCACAGTTGTAATACCAAACTTTACTGTTAGAAATATGTGGCATAAATTGCTTCATAATCATACTAGAATGTTTATCAGCGGCGAACTATTGAAGCATAAGCACATAGCTATTGCAACAGTGCCTTTAAAGTTAAAGGACGACAATATTATTCTTAAGGATAAAAAGTAATTAAGTAATCACAGTTTTATTAGCTCCCTTAACTAATTATATTCAATTAGCTAAGGGAGTTTTTCTATTTTCTTTACTCTTCTATTATATATGGTACAGAAATTACTATAATATTTCTGCGCTTATAAAGCATATTCTTTATAAATAAGGAAGTCTGATTGTGAAGTATATTATGCCACCATTTTGTAATAACAAGCTGTGGTATAACTACAGTAACTGTTTCTCCAGGCTTTGAAGCATGTTCCTCTGAATTTATAAAATCTATTAGAGGGTCTATAATCTCCCTATAAGGCGATTGTCTTACAATTAGGGGAATCCCCACATCGTACTCTTCCCATTTCTTCTGTAACTTTTTAGCTTCTTCGCTATCTACAGAAACATAAAAGGCAACAATATTCTTAGAAATATACTTTGAATAGTTCAAGCATTTTAAAAAGGCCTTATTTAAAGAATTTACTAGGATAATTACGTGCTGCTTATCATCAGAGGGCTCAAGATTCTTTGGCCTTATATTTAGAGGAAGCTTTAGCTGCTCTGCGATTTTTATATAATGTCTCTTTATCCTAAGCATAACAAATACAAAGATAGGTATTAGAACACATACAATCCAAGCACCATGTTTAAACTTAGTTATTCCAATTATTATAACTGTTATAAATGTAACTAATGCACCCATACCATTTATAACTGCTTTATGTTTCCATCCAGGTGTTTTTTCTCTAATCCATTTGGTAAACATACCTGTTTGTGAAAGTGTAAAGGATATGAAAACTCCTACGGCATACAAAGGCATTAAGTTATGCGTATCACCGCTAAATACTATTATCAATAAGCATGAAGCAATGCATAATAATATAATTCCATTAGAGAAGCTTAATCTTTTTCCTCTCTTAGCAAATTGTCTAGGAACAAATCCATCTCTTCCTAGTAATGATAAAAGAAGTGGAAGATCAGCATAAGCAGTATTAGCAGCCATTATTAAGATAAATGCTGTGGTAACTTGTACAGCATAATACATGAAACTTGTACCAAAAACTTGTGTAGCAATTTGAGCAATAACTGTATTTTCTGGGTTCGGAACTGCATGATATATTGTAGCTAGATAAGATAATCCTCCAAATATAAACAATACAACTCCAGCAAGCAAACCAAGTACAATTTTAGCATTTTTTTGAGAAGGTTCTCTAAAGTTTGGAATACCATTACTTACAGCTTCAACACCAGTAAGTGCTGTACACCCAGAAGCAAAAGCTCTTAAGAATAAAAAGAGAGTTATATCTCCTATTGCCTTTTGCTGTATAGGGTATAATGGTTGTGGATTATATCCAAATACAAAGTGTCTAATAATTCCAGTAATAATCATAACTGCAACTGATACAATAAATAAATAAGTTGGAACTCCAAATAGTCTTGAAGAATCCTTAATTCCCCTTAAATTACCTAGAGTCATTAATATAATAATAGCAACAGAAATAACTACTTTATGTGCATATAACGCTGGTACTGCTGAGTAAATAGCTGCTGTACCTGCACTAACGCTAACGGCTACAGTCAAAATATAGTCAATTGATAGTGATGCTCCTGCTACAAGACCAGGAATTGTACCTAAATTGTCATGAGCAACAATATATGAACCACCACCACATGGATAATTGTCTATAGTTTGTCTATATGAAAATACCAGTAAAAATAATAAAAACACTATACATAGTGCAGCATAAAACATGTATTTATATGATAGTAATCCAAGTATAGGAATTAATACTATCAAAATCTCTTCTCCTGCATAAGCAACTGAAGAGATAGCATCGCTAGACAAAATTGGTAAACCCCAAAATACATTAAACTTTTCTGCTGTAAGTTGGTCCGTTCGTAATGTATCACCTATTAATAATCTTCGAATTCTTGAAAACATACTTTCACCTCTAAATTCCTAAATACCAATCAAGTATATATTAAGGGTGGGGTTTACTCAACCTTGCTTCAATGTCCATATATTCGCTTTAAAGTTAAATCCGATAACTCACAGATTAAGAGACTAAAAGAGGTTTATTAGAATTTAAAAAGCTTGTGTTACTTAAGTTTTACTATTAGTATTAAAAAATTTTTCAATGAGCATTTTTATAATTTAAGTTCTTAAAGCTCCAGTACCTTATTATCTATTTCATCTTTAATTCTTGAAATGAAGTCTGATAGCTCTACAAGCCCCTCCTCACCGTTCTTCCTGCTTCTTAAGGAAATTTTATTTTGATCTTGTTCCTTTTCACCAATAACTATTATATAAGGAACTCTTTCATTTCTAGCTTCTCTGATTTTGTAGCCTATTTTTTCAGTTCTGTTATCTAGAGACACCCTTATATTTTTATCTTCTAGAAGTTTAACAATACTTTCCGCATAGTTGCTAAATTTATCAGAGATAGGAAGCACATTTACTTGAACAGGCGCTATCCAAGTTGGGAACTTGCCGCCGAAGTGTTCAATTAAAATAGCTATAAACCTCTCAAGGCTTCCAAAGATGGCTCTATGAATTACTATAGGACGATGTTTTTCGTTATCACTTCCTATATAATGAAGATCAAATCTCTGTGGAAGCTGGAAATCAAGCTGAATAGTTCCGCATTGCCACCTTCTGCCTATGCTGTCTTCTAGATGAAAATCTATTTTTGGACCATAGAAGGCACCATCGCCTGGGTTGATTTTATAGTCCATGTTTATTTCGTCTAAGGCACCTTGAAGAGCGCTTTCAGCTATCTCCCAATCCTCGGCACTTCCCATGGAGTTTTCTGGCTTAGTTGAAAGCTCAACTTTATATTTAAAGCCAAACCTAGTATATATCTCATCTATCAGGGATATTACCCCTTTGATTTCATCCTTAATTTGTTCTGGAAGCATGAATATATGGGCATCATCCTGAGTGAAGGCCCTTACTCTCATAAGTCCATGCAGTGCACCTGATAGCTCATGTCTGTGAACCCTTCCCATTTCAGCAGCTCTAATAGGCAGCTCTCTATAGGAATGAGCTTCAGACTTGTATACTAACATTCCTCCTGGGCAGTTCATAGGCTTAATAGCAAATTCCTCTTCATCAATATTTACAGTATACATATTTTCCTTGTAGTGAAACCAATGTCCTGAAGTTTCCCACAGCTCTCTATTAAGTATGATTGGAGTTTCAATTTCTATATAGCCATACTTTTTATGAAGCTCTCTCCAATAATCTATCAGAGCATTTTTTAGCACTACCCCATTAGGTAAAAAGAAAGGAAAACCTGGACCTTCTTCCATTAGTGCAAATAGTTTAAGCTCTTTTCCAAGCTTTCTGTGATCCCTTTTTTTAGCCTCCTCCAGCATATTTAAATATTCCTTTAGCTCTTCCTTTGAAGCAAAAGCTGTTCCATAGATTCTTTGAAGCATCTTATTGTTTTCATCGCCTCTAAAGTAAGCTCCAGCAACAGATAAAAGCTTAAAAGCTTTAACTTTGCCAGTGGACTCTACATGAGGACCAGCACACAGGTCAACAAATTCACCTTGCTTGTAGAAAGAAAGCTCTTCATTTTCTGGAATGCCTTCAATTAATTCAACTTTGTAAGGTTCATCTTTTTCTTTCATAAGTTTCATAGCTTCTTCTCTTGAAAGCACAAAACGTTCTAGCTTTAAATTTTCTTTTACTATATTTTTCATTTCTTTTTCAATGTCTTCTAGCATTGCTGCAGTAAAAGTCTCATTAGAATCAAAATCATAGTAAAAGCCGTTTTCTATGGAAGGACCTATAGTTAGTTTTACCTCAGGATATAATCTTTTTACTGCCTGAGCAAGTATGTGTGCGGCAGTGTGTCTAAGAGCAAGTAGTTCTTTTTCATTATTCATAATAAAATCCTCCTTAAAATATAATCAAAAAAATAAAACTCATCCCTAAAAAAGGGACGAGTATCATCGCGGTTCCACCCAAATTACAGTAATAGAAAATTTATTACTGTCACTCAAAACCTATAACGCGGTTAACGGATATACCTACTAAAATTCAGTATTCAACTCAGAGGTGGTTTTCAGCAATACTTGCACAAGAAGCCTTGCACCCGATGGACTTCTCTCTCTTAGAACAGTAAATTGCGTACTCTTCCTCATCAATGCTTTAGATATAATATTTAATTAAAAATAAAAAAACTCCTCCCTAAAAAAGGGACGAGTATTATCGCGGTTCCACCCAAATTACAGTAATAAAAATATCACTGTCACTCAAAACCTATAACGTGGGCTAACGGATATGCTTACTGTAATTCAGCATTCAACTCAGAGGTGGTTTTTCAACAGCACTTGTTCAAGAAACCTTTCAGCCTATGAGTTTCTCTCTCTTTTAACAGTAGTCCGTTTACTTTTCCTCTTCACAGTTTTTATTTTCTATTATTATATGTCTGAGCAAAAAATATGTCAATATACTTTTGGAATAAATTATAAAAATTTTCTTAAATGTAATTTTGAAGCATTAATGTGGATAATTAGGGGGTACATTTTATGAAATTTGAAGTATAATAAATTGATGAAAGTATTTTAAAGACGAGGAGAAATTATAATGAAGATTTATAAGCAAAAGGATTATACATTTATAAAGCTTGTATTTTCAATTTTTATTGTAGCTATGGTCTTTGGAGTGATTCTTTATGCCATAAATTGTGCAAAACCTACAGTGAAAAATGATACTTTAAAAATATCTGGTTTATATAAAGTGGAACTAAAAATTGATGAGATTCAGGACATAACCTTGAAGGATGAATTGCCTAATGGATTCCATAAAAGTAATGGAATAGATCTCTTTGGCAGAGCATATCTTGGGAATTATACAGCAGAAAACTATGATAAGATTAAAGCATGTGTATTATCAGGAAAGGCTCCATACATTTATATAACTACAAAAAATGATGAAGTAAAATATATAATACTTAATCTTAAGGATAAAGCGCAAACAGAAGAAATGTATAATGCTATAAGTTCAAAGATAAAAAAGTAGTTAGGAACTTAAGTCAAGTATATTATTTTCAAATAGATTAAAACTAATAACAAAAAACAAAAGGAAGTGTTTGTTATGACCTTGAATGAGCTTAGGGAGCTAAACCCACATTTAGATATTAAAGGCGTAACTAACTTAGCCTTTAAAAAGTATGGTAGGATTGTAACAGGGTATGATTTTACAGAGCTTATAAAATATATGGAGAATAATACTGAAATACCTGAGGTGGGAACTATCTATTCTTCTTCTGAAGCTGTTATGAAAGCTGACGAAGTATCAGAACATATAGAAAAAGATATTTTTGGTGAGATGCCTATACAGGTAGGGTACTGCAATGGAAAAAGTTCTAACTTGAATGCACTTGAATACCATAAGAGCAGTGAACTAAATATAGCAGTTACTGATATGCTACTTTTTCTTGGAAGAGTACAGGATATTCAGGAATGGCAGTACGATGTAAAAAACCTAGATGCATTTTTTGTTCCAGAAGGAGTAGCAGTTGAACTATATGCAACTACACTTCATTTTGCACCTTGTAAAATAGAACCTAGCGGTTTTAAATGTATCGTTATATCACCAAAGGAAACTAATCATAAGCTCCAGCATGAATATGACAAGCAAGGTGAAAATAGGCTTCTATTTATGAAGAATAAATGGCTGCTGGTACACCCTTCTAGAGAAGATCTCTTGGAGAGAGGAGCTTACTCAGGAATTAATGGTGCAAACTTAGAGGTATTTATTGATTAAAAGTAAGGTTGGTTTAACATAAT
Organism: Clostridium omnivorum; assembly: GCF_026012015.1. NCBI lineage: Bacteria > Bacillati > Bacillota > Clostridia > Eubacteriales > Clostridiaceae > Clostridium > Clostridium omnivorum. The sequence continues at coordinate 2,333,095 of NZ_BRXR01000001.1, forward strand.
CATTTATTAAACAATAATAAATAATATGGAGTTCTTATAATAAAACCTGTGATTAATGTCGCAGGTTTTGTTATGTTAAAACCAGTGTGATGTGTTAGCGCTTACATGAGCTATATAATTTCCTCATTGAGTATAGCATATATAAATGTAAATAACTCTTTAAAACACATATAAGTCCAAGAGGCATAAAGTAAATATTGACTTTAAAGGAAGTATGGTATATATTTAATATGTTAACACTGTAAGCGGTTACACAAATTACATATTATAAATTGTTAGTAGTATAATAATTCTTAGTTATATAAATAAATTATTTTTTAAGGAGTGATTACTTTGGATTTAAGAAAATTTATCGACCATACTCTATTAAAAGCTGATGCTTCAGAGTCAGAAGTAGTAAAGATTTGTAAGGAAGCTAGAGAATATGGCTTTGCATCAGTATGTGTAAATGCTTTTAGAGTTCCAGTAGTAAGGAGAGAATTAGAAGGCAGCGATGTTAAGGTTTGCTGTGTTGTAGGCTTTCCTCTAGGAGCTATGACTAAAGAAGCTAAAGCTTTTGAAACTAAGCAAGCTGTTGAAAATGGTGCACAAGAAGTAGATATGGTTCTAAATGTTGGAGCTATGAAGGATAAGCAATACGATGTAGTGCTTGCAGACATAAAGGCTGTAGTAGAAGCTGCAAAGGAAAAGGCTTTAGTTAAAGTAATATTAGAAAACTGTCTATTAACTAAGGAAGAAATAGTTAAAGCATGTGAATTAAGCAAAGAAGCTGGAGCTGATTTTGTAAAGACTTCAACTGGCTTTAGCACTGGCGGAGCAAAGGCTGAAGATGTAAAGCTTATGAGAGAAACTGTTGGAACTCGTATGGGAGTTAAAGCATCAGGTGGAGTTAGAACTACTAAAGATGCTGAAGAAATGATAGCTGCAGGAGCAAGCCGTATAGGAGCAAGTGCTTCAATTTCAATAGTAGAAGGAACTGAAGCATCAAAATCAGGATACTAAGATATAGTTTAATATAATAAATTATATAAAAGAAGTGCGTACAGCACTTCTTTTCTTATATAAGCAATTATGATACTGCAGGAGAAAATTAAAATTATATTAAAACTGTGATAGTTATATTGACTATATAGCACATAAAAGATTATACTTTAAGAAAATGGGTGCTTAATAATATAGAAAATTTTCTATAGGAAATATAATTCTTAGAGGAATATAGGTAAAGAAAATGAAAATAATGAAAAAAATTTATGAATATATACCCCAATATGCTATAAAGCCTTTGATTTTATGCGTAATAGTTAATTTTTCTGTATATTCAGGGGCGCGTTTGTTTTATACAGATAGAGTTTTTCATGATTTGACATCCAATTTAGATGATAGGATTCCAGTAGTACCAATATTTGTAGTATTTTATTTAGGTAGTTATCTTTTTTGGATTTTTAATTATATATTAGTAAGCCGGGTAAGTAAAGATAATTGCTATCGTCTTGCTATTTCAGATTTATTAGGAAAACTAACTTGCTTTATTATTTATATAACTTTTCCTACAACTAATATAAGACCTGATATTACTACATCAGGCGTTTTTACCAACATGCTTAAATTTTTATATAATGCAGATGCAGCTAATAATCTTTTTCCATCAATTCATGTACTAGTTAGCTGGTATTGTTTCATTGGTATTAGGAATAATAAGACTATACCTGCTTGGTATCGATATTTTTCTTTATTTATGGCAGTAATGATAAGTATTTCAACCTTAACTACAAAACAGCATGTTATAGTTGACGTTATTGCTGGTGTGGTGTTAGCTGAACTAACATGGCAGCTTTCTTTACAGCTGCAGCTTTATAGGGCAAAAAAATTAATAAATCAGGAGGCATAAATGAAAGTTCTTAGTGTAGCAATACCTTGCTACAATTCAGCAGCTTATATGGATAAAGCAATAGAATCGCTGCTAATTGGAAGTGAGGATATAGAAATTTTGATTGTGAACGATGGTTCTAAGGATAATACTTCAATAATAGCAGACGAATATGAGAAAAAGTATCCCAATATAATACGGGCAATCCACAAAGAAAATGGTGGGCATGGAGATGCAGTAAACACAGGCTTGAAATATGCAACTGGAGTATATTTTAAGGTTTTGGATAGTGATGACTGGTTTGATAGAGCTAGTCTATTAAAGGTACTTGAAGTATTAAGAAGTATGATTAACACTTCTACATCATTGGACATGCTTATAGCAAATTATGTATATGAAAAAGTTAGTATAGGAAAATCAACAAGCATTAATTATAAGAGTGCAATGCCAGAAGAAAAGATATTTACATGGGATGATTTAGGACTTCTTAAAGCTAGCCAGAATATACTAATGCACTCTGTTATTTATCGTACAGAGGTTCTTAGACAATGTAAGCTAGAGCTTCCTAAGCATACTTTTTATGTTGATAATATTTTTGTATTCAAACCATTGCCCTACGTAAAGACAATGTACTATGTAAATGTGGACCTCTATAGATATTTTATTGGAAGAGAAGATCAATCTGTTAATGAAAAAATCATGATAGGACGTATTGATCAGCAGATTAGAGTTACAAAGATAATGATTGATAGCTTTAATCCTAAGGATATAGAAAGTAAAAAGCTGCGTAAATATATGACTCAATATTTGACAATGATGATGACAATTAGTACAGTACTTTTATTAAAAGCTAATACAGAAGAAAGTCTAGATAAGAAAGAAGAACTTTGGAACTATTTAAGTACTAAAAATGAGAAATTATATGAAGAAGTAAATAAAAAATTCTTAGGGCTAGTAGTGCAAATGAAAGGTTCTCTTGGAAGAAAGATAATATTATCAGGTTATTCCTTAACAAGAAAAATCTTTGGATTTAATTAATATATTATTTTAAAATACAGATGCCTGAAAATTTGATTTGTCAAGTTTTCAGGCATATCTTCATTTAATCTGCAAGTTCATTTTTTACACAATTTAAAGCCTCTGCTACAACGTTATGCATATCAAAATATTTGTACATTCCAAGGCGGCCGCCAAATATTACTTTATCCTCTTTATCTGCTAGGTTCTTATATTTTGCATATAAATTATTGTTCCTATCATCATTCATTGGATAGTATGGTTCGTCGCCATGCTGCCAGTTAGAAGGATACTCCCATGTGATCACCGTTTTTGGATTTACATTGCTACTTTGACATCCGAATTCAAAGTGCTTGTGCTCAATTATTCTTGTATAAGGAACTTCAAATTCTGTATAGTTCACAACGGCATTGCCTTGATAATTCTCCAGGTTTAAAACTTCTGTTTCAAAGCTAAGGGAACGATATTCAAGCTCACCAAAGCAATAATCGTAATATTCATCAATCATTCCAGTGAAAACAATCTTATTTGTAAGAGCAGCTAGTTCTTCACGATGCTTAAAGAAATCAGTATCAAGGCGGATTTCTATGCCGTCCAGCATTTTCTCTATGATTTGAGTATAGCCTCCAACGGGTATTCCCTGGTAGGTATCGTTGAAGTAGTTATTATCATAGGTAAAGCGAATCGGAAGCCTTTTTATTATGAAGCTTGGAAGTTCTGTTGCTCTGCGCCCCCACTGTTTCTCGGTATAGCCCTTAACTAGTTTTTCGTAGATGTCTCTTCCTACCAAACTGATTGCCTGTTCCTCAAGATTTTTTGGCTCTGTAATGCCTGCCTCCTTAATCTGCTCTTCAATTTTAGCTTTTGCCTCTGCTGGAGTAATTACCCCCCACATCTTATTAAAGGTGTTCATGTTAAAAGGCATATTGTATAATTCTGACTTATACCTGGCAACAGGGGAATTTGTGTATCTATTAAATACAGCAAACTGATTAACATATTTCCACAGTTCATCACTGCTAGTGTGGAAAATATGTGCTCCATATTGATGAACTTGAATTCCTTCTATCTCTGCAGTATAAATATTCCCACCTACATGAGAGCGCTTGTCTATAACAAGGCACTTTTTACCTCTTTTGTTAGCTTCATATGCAAAAATAGATCCAAATAGCCCGGCCCCAACAATAATATAATCGTACATTTATAATAGCCCTCCTTTTGTAGTTCTTATGTTTTAACTTTTTTGTTAAATTCTTTATTGTGCTATTTACTTGATACATATTATTACCTTTTTAATATATCATAATTTTGTTGTATCTTGCAAAAAAATGAAAAAGTATAATATTAACTAAGTTTTGGAGGAAAATTTAATATAAATGTAGAACTATATAAAATAATGTAAATATATGTAGCATTAGCATAAAAATTATAATTTATTCCAGAAATTTTAGCGCTTAAGGGTATTGGGGGGAATTCTATATGGAAAAATTGTCTGGAAAATTAGGAAAGAAATTAAAAAATTATGTAATTGATAAAAGTATTATTGAATTTTTAATTGTGGCAGTGGTAATAATATTTTTGACCTTTCATGTTGCATTAAGGAACTACATGCTATTTCATACAGTAGTAGAAACCTTTGGTGTTATAATAACATCCTGCATTTTTATTATTGCTATAAATACTTACCATATAAATAAAAACAGCTTTCTATTAATAATAGGTATTGGATATGGCTTTGATGGACTATTTTATATGCTTCATAATTTGACACTACTTAATATTGGTTTTTATACAAACAGCTTGGTAAATTTAAGCAGCCTATTTGCCTTGTATGCCAGGTTTTTTGGAACAAGCTTTACTTTAATTGCAACAGTTGTTTTATATAGAGGAAATAAAAAAGTTAATCCCAAGGCATGTCTATTGGGAGCAACTATAGTTGCCATTATATTATTGCATGGAGCGAATTATCAAGAAAAGCTGCCTGCAATTTTTATTGAGGGACATGGGTACACTAATTTTAATATCATATGCGTAGCTTTGCTTGATATAGCTATATGTGTCTGCTTTATTCTCTTTAGTATGATGGAGGATAAGATTGAGAGTAAATTATACTGCTATATTCAATGGGCTATTATAATAAAGCTGGTTTCTGATTTTATGCTTGCTGGTTTTAGCAATGAATATTCAATGGAAAATGTGGTAAGCCATGTTCTTAAAATAATTTACTATTATTTTATTTATAAAGCAATAGTTGAAAAGAGCATAAAAGAACCCTACAGGCTTCTATATGGCAAGCTGGATGAAACAAGTGCAAGTCTTGAAATAACAACCTCTGAGTTAAGGGAAACCAATGATATAATTGAAAAGGATAATGCTTATATAAATGAAATAGAAGAAATCTTGAATAGCAGTGAGCAGTGCTACAAATTAATTATTGAAAATTCCAGAGATGCAATATTTGCAGAGAGTAACGGTAAATTTATATTTTATAATGAAGGGGCTAGAAATATAGTTGGACTGAATAATAAATATGATATATACGGAAGTAGTATTAAAGATTTTATTGTTGATGAGGAAAAAGGTAATTTTGAGAAAAAATTAAGATGTATATATGAAGAAAAAATTACTGTACCCTTTTCTCAGACAATAATTAAAAAGGCTGATGGAAGTAAGATTGATGTTGAGGTTTCGGGAACCTTTTTTTTACATAGAGGAGAACCTGCGATATTGACTATAGTTAGAGATATCACGCAGGTAGAGGAACTTAAGAAGGATGCAGTAGAGAATACTAAGCTTTTAAATGAAAGCAGGGAATATAATAAACTTGTTAATGAGTTTTTTGTAAATATTTCTCATGAGGTTCGTACCCCTCTTAATGTAATTCTTGGAGCTATTCAGGTACTAGAGGTATACTCTAGTAATGGTGAAGGGATTGTTAATGAAGAAAAATTTAATGATTATCTTAAAAGCATAAAACAAAACTGCTTTAGATTACTAAGATTAATTAATAATTTAATAGATGTATCCAAGCTAGGTTCAGGCTTTTTACAAACAAACATGAAAAATGGAGATATTATATGCACTGTAGAGGATATAGTTCAATCCGTAGCGGAGTATATTAATGCTAAGGGAGTCGCTCTAGTATTTGATACTGAAGTAGAGGAAAAGATTATGGCTTTTGATGCTGATAAAATTGAGAGGATCATGTTAAATTTATTATCAAACTCAATTAAGTTTACTAGGCCAGGTGATGATATATCAGTATTTATAATTGATAAGGGCGGCAGTATATCTATATCTGTTAAGGATACTGGAATTGGAATTCCTGAGGAAAAGATAAATAGTATTTTTGATAGATTTGTTCAAGTGGATAAATCCCTAACAAGAAACCAGGAAGGAAGCGGCATTGGTTTATCCTTAGTAAAATCTCTTGTGGAGCTTCATGGGGGAACAATAGATGTTAGTAGTACTATGGGAGAAGGAACAGAATTTGTTATTAACCTTCCAGTAAAAATTATAGAGGATGAAAATAGTCCATCTGAAGAAATCATCTCACACACTAATGTGGAAAGGATAAGTATTGAGTTCTCAGATATATATACATATAATTAATAATGATTATTTGTGTCGATAGATTTTTCTATCGACATTTCATTTTTAAAGTAACATGTATACCTTCTTAAGCTTATTATATAACATGTAATAAAAGGAGGTGGTGGTATGTTTAATATAGGGATAATTACCTTTAGGGAAGGGTTAGAAATGCTAGTTGTTATTATGGCACTAGTAGCCTATGCGGGGAATATAAATAGAAAAGATTTGTTAAAGTTTATATATGGCGGTGCCATAAGTGGTCTTGGAGTTAGTATTTTAACAGGAGCAGTTCTTTTAATGCAGGCAAACAGACTTACAGGGTACTCTAAAAATCTTTTTAATGGGTCTATAATGATTTTTTTAGCATTCTTTATACTTTACTATATGGTTTGGCTAAGAAGACAGAGTAAATATGAGGACCTCAATATAGAAAGTAAATATAATGTAAAAGCAACGGGATATGGATTTTTTATATTTATCTTTCTAACAGTTTTTAGAGAATGCTTTGAGATTATTATGTTTACGCTGCCTACTATGACGGAAAATATATGGACCGTAATATTTGGCAGTATTATAGGACTTACTTTAGCTGTAGTTGTGGTTATGCTAATATACAAGGCAGCAATTAAAATAAGCCTTAAGATAGTTTTTGATTTGCTTACTCTTTTCCTAATTTATATTGGTTCTGAAATGTTTGGTGAGGGTATTCTAGAGTTATTCCCTTCTGCTAATAGTTCTCTGCAGATAGCAGGAATGTTAGTATTTGGTTTGCCAACTCTTTTCATATTTTTGAGGTGGAAGATAAAAGATTATACAAATAAAAAGTAGAGTAAGGGGTTTTGTTTCATAGCAATGCTCAGTTGGTGAATAGGAGATGAAAAAAATTAAGCACTCCATAGTTAATTATATATAACTATGGAGTGTTGATTTAATTACAATAAATTTTTATGGTTATCTATTTATAGACCTAGCCATTCGAGTATAGGTATGTCTCTTTCCTTTTATAGCTATGCTGTAATCCATAATGTTTTCTGGTATAGCTATGCCTGCATAACCTGCATCGCCTATGTGGTGTAAATCCGTACCAGTCATTTTACACATCAGAGCTATTTGCTTTATAGTCTGAGAATCTGCACCTTCCTGTGATGTACCAATAGCTGTTAAGGCAAGCCTTTCTTTACCATGAATAAAGGTAACCAAATCTTTTATATATTCTACTGTAATTCCAGGAACGGTTCCTGGGGCAGGCAGAAGAATTATGTCAGCTCCTGCTTCAATAAATTCAGCAACATCTTTCTTATTTATTATATTTTCTCCAGCTTCCTTTAGAGAGCCTGCAGCATGCATTTTTCCTGCAGCCAAAATTATTTTATCATTAAGTACACTATTTATTTCTTTTAGAGAGTTTATAATAGCTTTATTTGACACTCCTGTACCTGGGTTTCCTGTAAGCAGGATTAAATTAGCACCCATTTCATAGGCCTTTTTAGCTGTATCAGCTGTTGCAAGCCTTCCTTTTGAAATAGGACGAATTTCACCTATAGTTTCCTGTGACAAGTCTACTGGTTCTAAGTTTATACCTACAATTCTGCCAGTGAGACGTTTGATTTCTTTAATTATATCTTCGCCATTAACCTTAGGAATGCCATTGAATACCGGACTATATACATCGAAGAAGTTTAGAAGCAGAATATCTGAACCAAAGGCACAGGCAAGCTCTGCATTGCTTAAATTAACTAGAACTGGCTGTAATACACCTATGATTTCCGTTATTACAATTCTTCCTTCGCTTGCAGCAATAGCTTCTAAAAGTTCGCTTTTAGTCATAGCTGCATAATCAGAACTATTACAGTCTAATAATCTTTTTGCCATATTTCTTTACCTCCAGTGAAACCACATTCAATTACAATATGTGAAAAAGAGAGGATAAAAATCCTCTCTAATATTTATTGTTTTACTTACATAACTTTTTAAATTCATCAGCCACAAATTGTACTTGTGTTCCAACTATAACTTGCAGGCTGTTCTTACCAGGTCTTATAACACCTGCTACGCCAGCTGATTTAATAACCTTTTCATTTACTACAGCTTGGTCTTTGATTTCTAAACGTAATCTAGTTATGCAATTGTCTATAGAAGTAACGTTTTCTTTTCCTCCAACACCTTTAAGAATAAGTGCAGCTACTTCTGTATAATTGTTATTTGAAAGTTTTACATTCATTTCTCCATCTAAGTCATCGTCTTCTCTACCTGGTGTCTTTAAATTAAATGTAGTAATTACAAAACGGAATACTACATAATAAATAATTGCGAATATTAAACCTATTACAAGCAGTAAAAGTGGATTTCGTGCCATCGGAGCCTTGAAGCTTAAGAACCAGTCTACGAAACCAGCACTGAAGTTAAAGCCTGCTCTAACTGGTAATGCTGCACAGACAGCAACAGAAATACCTGTTAATACAGCGTGAACTACATAAAGTCCTGGAGCTAAGAACATGAATGCGAATTCTATTGGCTCTGTAACACCAGTGAAGAAAGAGGACAGTGCGCCTGCAAATAATAGACCATATACAACTTTCTTTTTCTTGTCTTTAGCTGTATGATACATAGCTAATGCACCTGCTGGCAAACCAAACATCATAACTGGGAAGAATCCAGTCATATATTGACCAGTTACTCCAAAGGTTCCTTTTCCTGACCAGAAGTTACCAAGGTCATTAATTCCAGCTACATCAAACCAGAATACGGAGTTAAGTGCATGGTGTAGCCCAAATGGTATTAACAATCTATTGAAGAATGCATAAACACCTGCACCAACAGCTCCTAAAGATATTATACCTTTACCAAAAGCTACTAGTCCGCCATAAACAGCTGGCCATATGAAGAATAACACTGCAGATGCAAGAATTGATGCCCCTGCTGTTACAATAGCAACACTTCTTCTTCCACTAAAAAAGGCTAAGAAGTCAGGTAATTTTGTTCCTTTAAATCTGTTATAGCAAGATGCGGCAATTAAACCGGCTACAATACCAATAAACTGTGTTTGAGTCTTTCCAAAAGCTGGTGCTACGTTTTTAGGATCAATATGTTTGAACATTCCAACTGAGGTTGTAGATAATAGGGTTGTAATTACAAGCCATGCTACAAGACCAGCAAGACCAGCTGCTCCATCATTATCATCTGACATTCCAACAGCTACACCAATTGCAAATAGAATTCCCATGTTATTAATTAATGCGCCACCTGCTTGTAACAAGAAAGCTGCAAATACATTGTTAGCACCCCAACCAGTAGGATCTATCCAGTAACCAATACCCATTAAAATACTTGCAACAGGCAAGCAAGCAACAGGAAGCATTAATGATTTCCCAAGTTTTTGTAGATACTTCATCATAATGAAGTTCCCCCTCCTTTAATTGTTTTCTTTTGATAAACATCATGCCGTACGCTCATGACATTTATCATTAATAAAAATGAGGCATGTTGTGAACCAATGGACTTAGTTTTAATAAAAACAAAAAAGAGCAGAAAAGGAATACCTTTTCAGCTCTTGCCCATTCGGTTACACGCTGATAAAAAATAAAAATATTACGTTGTTGTTTTAATTATATATATGCTCTATACATATGTCAATATGCCTTTTGAAAAAAATGTAAAGGTTTTTAATAAAAGTTCATTTCGTGATAGAGAATAAAATGTGAAATAATATTTTTGAAATTGAAATTTTTTGATATTGACAGAATAATAACAGGTAACTATAATTATTTGTATAACGTGTAACTGTTAAATCAGGCATGAGTTCTGTACTCGTGCTTTTTTTGTTATATAACGTAGATTACAGTAAAATTATAAAGATTGATTGCTTAATCAGGAGGTTTTTAGAATGTTTGAATTCTTTAAAAAAGCACATAATTTAGTAGCGCCAGTAGATGGAAAAGTAATTGATTTATCACAGGTTCCAGACCAGGTTTTTGCAGAAAGATTAGCAGGAGATGGAGCAGCAGTAGATTCTGTAGGAGATACAATAGTAGCACCAGCTGATGGAACGCTTGTGCTTATATTTAGAACAAATCATGCTTTTGGTATTACTTTAGATGATGGAGTAGAGCTTCTTGTTCACATCGGACTTGATACAGTTGCTTTGGAGGGAGAAGGATTTGAAAGAATAGCAGAAGAAGGTCAAAGAGTTAAAGCCGGTGATCCAATAATAAGGGTAGACAGAGAGCTTATTTTATCAAAAGGATATTCACTTATAACGCCAGTACTTATAACAAATCCTGATATAGCTAAAGATTTAAAGAGCTGTATTGGAGATAATGTAAGAGCTGGTAAGGATGTTATGATAAGCTACAAAACTAAATAGCCTAAAAATTTATAATAAAAATATCCCAGTTCAAAAATGAACTGGGATATTTATTTATTGTGATTCTTTAGAATAAGTCCTAAGCTTCTCTACGTGGATAGCTATATATCCTATCTCATCAGCAGCTACCTTAAGCTGCAGGCTATTTTCTATTATCTTTGCTGCCTTTTGAGCAAGCTTGTAAGAAACCTTATATTTTCGCTTTATTGTATTTAATAAGTCGTTCTTAATGGGTGAGTTGTTCATTATTCTCTCAATGGCAAATCTTAAATGAACAACAAATCTAGCATAATCTAGAGAGGATTTATCAAGTTCAATAGCAAGTTCATCCTCCAGCATTTCAGTTATACTGCTTGATAAAAAGGCATACTTTATGGTGTTTGAAAGCTTACCCTTATTTCTTGCTGAATGGATATGCAGTGCAATAAAGCCAGCTTCTCCATCAGGAATATACACCCCAGTTCGCTTTTCAAGAATTTCTACTGCTCTTAGAGCTATTTCGTACTCTTTTCTAAATAGTGTTTCTGTCTCAATAAGAAATGGATTTGTAATTTCATCATTTTCTTTAAGCCTTTTTAGAGTAAAGGATATATGGTCAGTAAGAGAAATATGTATTTTTTCATCCAACTCCTCTTTAAACTCACCTGCAATGAAAGATATTATTTCTTCACAAATAGCCACTGTTTCAGCATCTACTTTATTCATCAGTTCATTAAATTTACTTAGGTTTTCAGGATTCTGCATGGCGAAGATTTTATCAATGGCAGTAGTATTCGTTATTATATCGTCAGCGTGCCTTCCAAAGCCAATCCCCTTTCCGAAAAGTATTTTTTCCTCTTCAGCCTGAAGTGCCAAAACTACATTGTTGTTAAAGACTTTTACTACTTTATAATTTTTATCTTCCATGCACATCACCTTACTCCCATAATAATAGTTTCTGTAATTATTTTATGTAAAATTTATAGATTATAAGACAAAATTAGTTAATTATATAATCTTATTTAAAATGGAAAAAGTCAATATCCAATTTTATCATGTTACTATAAAGTTAAAATATATGATGATGCTTGTAGAAAATTGATAAGTTTCCATTTAAAAACCAGGCATTTAATATAAAAATCAAAACATGGAGAAATATAAGTTTTGGTGAAAAGATTTGCCACTACTAAAGAATAATTAATGTCATACGAATATTATTTATAGAGAACAAACTTGTTTTTGCGGTGAGGAGGAAGAAAATTGTCAGGTATAATAGCGATAATATTGGGGTTTGGGTGTTTAATAATAGCATTTATTTTTGAAAAAGGAACAGTGGGCGCTTTACTTTCACCAACGGCTGCTATGATAGTTTTTGGTGGTACTATAGCTGCTGTAATGCTTTCTTTCCCTATAGAGAATTTAAAGAGAATAGGAAAAGTAATAGGTATAGCATTTAAAACAAATAAAAAAGAATTGCCAGAGTTAATAGCTTATTTTAAAGACTTAGCCTTTAAGACAAGAAAGAACGGACTTTTGAGTATTGAATCTGAAATATCTGCAGATGAAAAGCTAGATCCTTTTATTAAAAAAGGACTTCAGATGGTAGTAGATGGTGTAGAACCTCAGTCTGTTAGAGATATATTAGAGCTAGAGGCAGATATGACTTCTGAAAGACATAGGTCAGGTGCGGCAATGTTTGACTCAGCAGGAGGGTATGCTCCTACTATGGGTATTATAGGTACAGTTATGGGTCTTGTACACGTACTTGGATCTTTGTCAACAAGCAATCCAGATGAGCTTGGAAGCAGTATAGCTACTGCATTTATAGCTACACTATACGGTGTTGCCAGCGCAAACCTTTTATGGCTTCCAATAGGCTCAAGACTTAAGAATATAGATAAAGAAGAGGTTACCGAAAAGAGTTTAATAATAGAAGCTATACTCTATATTCAAGAGGGAGTAAATCCTAATACTATTGCAGAAAAGCTTAAGGGCTTCTTGAACAAGGAGGAGCTTGCTAAGTACGAAACCTTAGATAAGAGGGTGGAAGCATGAGAAGGAAGAAGCGTGAAGAAGGACATGACAATAATGAAAGATGGCTTCTTACCTATTCTGACTTAATAACCCTGCTTATGATATTCTTTATAGTAATGTATTCTATGAGTAATTTAGATAAGCAAAAATATCAGCAAATAGCAAGTGGATTAAATAAAGCAATGGGCAGCGGTGGCGGAAAAAACATTATTGGTGTAGACAAGGGAGTGGCCGTGGACCAGGATTGGCAGCCAACTAACACAGAAGTTGTACAAGCAGAAGAAAAAAGCAAACTGGAAGAAGTAAAAAAGCAGGTAGATCAATATCTTCAGCAAAATGGACTTTCACAGAGCGTAGATACCAAGGTAGAAGAAAGAGGACTTGTACTAAGTTTTAAGGATTCACTGTTCTTTGATAGCGGTCAGGCTGATATCAAGACAGATGAGGTTAAAAAGCTTGTAGATATAGGTAAAATACTTAACATGAAGGCAGTAAGTGACAATTATATAAGGGTTGAAGGACATACGGACAATGTTCCAATAAGTACTTATCAGTATAAATCAAATTGGGATTTATCGGTTATTAGAGCTAGTAATGTTGCTCAGCTTTTAATAGCACAATCTGGAATTGTTCCTCAAAGGGTATCGGCTTTAGGCTATGGAGAATTCAGGCCCATAGCGGATAATAACACTGTAGATGGAAAAGCTAGAAACCGTAGAGTTGATATTATTATTATGAGTAGTAAGTATAATGAAGTAGAAAATAATAAACAATAACAAGAACCGTACTTTGCAAAAACAAGGTGCGGTTTTTTATACGGAAATTTAAAAGTAGTAATGTTTTTAATAACTCCCGCATATAATGAAATGCACGAAAGATTTATATCTAGTTTTTATAAGCGGGGTGGGGAATTTGAGTACTTATGGTAAAAAGGAGAAGGTATGTGCAGCTTGTATACACTGGAAGGGTGAAAGAAACGTAGATTTTTCCTTTATTGAAGCAATAAAGAAGCAAGGAAAATGTATGTCAGAAGAGGCATTTTACAATCTAACAACTTCAAAAGGCTGCAGCTGTGGCTGTTTTAAGAGTATTTATTGTTGAAAAAGTATAGGGTAGTAAGTCAAATTATTTGGCTAACTACCCTTATTTTGTTCTATAATATATAATATAACTTGATTAGAGTAACCTAAGGAAAAAATTAATAGGTTTTAAGTGTACTATTATTGATATAGAATGGTGCTGTGAATATATTAGAAAGAGTGATGTTATGTATTTTTTAAAAGAGGATGAAACCTTAGATGACCTTCAGTTAAATGGAATTCATGTAATACAGAAAAAAGAAGCTTTTAGATTTGGGGTAGATGCAGTATTACTTGCTAACTTTGCAAAGGTTAAAAAAGGAATGAAGGCTGTAGACCTTTGTACAGGTACAGGGATAATACCCTTCATTTTAGCTGGGAAGACAGAGGTCAAAAGTATTACCGGCCTAGAAATTCAAGATGAAATGGTAGAGATGGCAAATAGGTCCGTAGAGTATAATAAACTGGAGGACAGAGTTAGCTTTATTAACGGGGATTTGAAAAATTTAGAGCTTTTAAAGTCAATGGAAAAAGCTGATGTTGTTACTGTTAATCCTCCTTATAAGCTCCAAAATTCAGGCATAATTAATCCTAGTGACAAGAATGCTATAGCTAGACATGAAGTGTGCTGCACTTTAGAAGATGTAATTATAGCATGTAGAATACTTCTAAAGGATAATGCTAGAATGTTTATGGTGCATAGACCAGAGAGACTAGCAGATATTCTATGTCTTATGAGAAAGCATAAAATTGAGCCTAAAGTCATAAGAATGGTACATCCAAACACCAAAAAGGCTCCTAATATTGTGTTAATTGAAGGACAGAGAGATGGAGGAAAGTTTTTAAAGTGGGAAGCACCTCTTTATGTATATAATGATCAAGGTGGCTACTCAGATGAAATCAATAAAATATACGGAAGAGAAGGTGTTTAGATGAGCGGAAAACTTTATTTAGTTCCTACTCCTATAGGAAACTTAAAGGATATAACCTTAAGAGCACTTGAGGTTTTAAATAGTGTAGATTTAATAGCGGCGGAGGATACAAGGCAGAGTTTAAAACTTTTAAATCACTTTGATATAAAAAAGTCCCTTATAAGCTATCACCAGCATAATGAGCAGGGAAAGAGTGAAGATTTAATTGAAATTCTTAGAGAAGGAAAGAGTATAGCATTAGTAACTGATGCAGGCACTCCGGGTATTTCTGATCCTGGCAGTGTAATTGCAGTTAAATGTATTGAGGCGGGGATAAGTTTTGAAGTGCTGCCAGGGGCTACGGCTATTACTACTGCACTTGTGTATTCAGGCCTTGATACAACAAAGTTCTTGTTTAGAGGATTCCTTCCGAGAGAAAATAAGGATAGAAAACCTATCATAGAAGATTTAAAAGATAGAACAGAGACTTTGATATTTTATGAGGCACCACATAGGCTTTTAGATACACTAGAATTTTTAGAGGAGCATCTTGGAGATAGAAAAATATCAATCTGCAGAGAACTCACAAAGCTGCATGAAGAAATAATAAGGCTTCCGTTAAGTGATGCTATAAAGTACTATACCGAGAATTCTCCTAGAGGAGAATATGTACTTGTGGTTGAAGGCAAAAGGCAAGAGGAAATAATGAAGGAAGCTCAGGCTAAGTGGGATAGTTTGTCTGTAGAAGAGCATATTAAAAAGTATATTGAAGAGGGGCTAAGTAAAAAGGACGCTATTAAAAAAGTTGCTAAGGACAGAAATTTGCCAAAGTCTGAAGTTTATAGGTATTCCTTGGAGTTATAGAAAAATATGGCCAGCAGGGCCATATTTTTTTGTCTTTAAAATAAAAAAGTGTAATAAAAATTTAGAAGTACCCTGTAAAATTTAGCTGTATAAGCGTATAATATTAGGTAGCACTGTGGTATAAATTGCATTTTTAACAGAAAGGCCAAATTTACCATTGTTGTTTTTTAGAATTTGATGTTATAATAATAATAGCGGATTTAAGCGACATTTGTAAACAGAGAGAAATACAGTAATAATTAGATAAAATGTGGAATTTCCGCTGAGGAAAGGGGTGTTACTTTGAACAAAAAGATACTATCTCTTTTGGTAGCAGTAGGATTAGTATTTAGTGTTAGTAGTTCAGTTTTGGCTCAGCCAACAGAGCAAGACCTTCAAACACAACAGAGCCAATTACAAAAGGACAAGGCGAATTTAAAGCAAGTTCAGGATAAAAGAAATGATTTATCCAATCAGATAGAGATGCTGGACACTAAAATAGAAGCTGCTATGAGACAGCTTAATGATACTAAGAAAAAGATAGACTCTACTCAAAAGGATATAAAGCAAGCAGAAAAAGATGTTGCTAAGGCTGAGGATGATATTAAAGCAGAACAAGAATTATTCAATGACAGAGTCAGAGCTATGTACATAAATGGTACAAGCAGTTATCTAAGTGCTATATTTGAATCTAAAGGTATATCAGACTTTATTTCAAGAGTAGAAGCTATAAAGAAGATAAACGAATTAGATAAAAAGGTCATTAAAGAATTAAGGGACAAGCAGGAAGTGATTAATAAAAAGAAAGCTGATTTAACAGCTGAAAACGAAAAGCTTGTTGCTCTTAAAGCTGATAATGAGAAGACTTTAGCTGACCTTAATGTTAAGAAGGCAGATCAGGATAAGCTTGTACAAGATTTAAAAAGCCAAGAAAGATTATTTGCTTCAAAGGTTGATGCATCACAATCTGTAGTTAATGCAAGTTTAGCTGAGATTAAGAGAATAAGGGATGCTGCTTCAAAGGTAAATCCTTCTAGAGGAGGGGCAGTTAATCCTTCAAATGATAAAATAATTGCTTATGCATCAAACTTTTTAGGAACTCCATATGTTTGGGGAGGAACAACTCCATCAGGTTTTGATTGTTCTGGATTTGTTCAGTACGTATATAGATATTTTGGAATAAGTCTAGGAAGAACCACCTATGATCAAGTAGATGAAGGAGTGGCTGTTTCAAGAGATCAGCTTCAACCAGGAGACTTAGTGTTCTTTGGAAGTGCATCTGCACCACATCACGTTGGTATATATGTTGGAAATAATTCATATATACATGCGCCACAAACTGGTGATGTAGTTAAAGTATCTGCACTTACAAGATCAGATTTTTGTGCTGCAAGAAGAGTTAAATAATTTATAAAGGTTATTATAAAAGCTATAAGGCATTTGCCTTATAGCTTTTTGCATATTTATAAACTGTTGAAACTAGGCTGTTATAATAACATATTGGAGTTTGCTTCATTTGCCAGAGTGTGGTAGTTATTGTTATTATATAACTAAGTTTAAAATAAATACTTTTATTTATAATCTGGAGGAAAAGATATGTTAGCATTTTTAAAGCAGTCAAATAGAGGTTTATATGATTTAACAATTAGGCTTATTATGTTAACAATAGTAGCCGGCATGTTTGTATTTATTAGAATTGTTTATACTAGGTCCATAGGCTATATTTTTCTAATATGGAATGTATTTTTAGCGTGGCTTCCACTGTATTTCAGCTTGATTTGTACAAATATTAAATTTAAATACAAGTCCTGTGGTTATTTAGTTGGTTTATTATGGATTATTTTCTACCCTAATGCACCTTATGTACTAACTGATTTCATTCACTTATCAAGGTATAGATTTTATGAGGACATAGTATATGGAGAAATCTCAAGTTCAAATTTTGCCATATGGTATAACTTCTTTTTGATAAGTATTTTTATCATTATTGGTTTAGTGTTGAGCTATGTGTCCCTATCAATTATGCACAAATATATAAGGGAAAAATACAACACTTTTATAGGGTGGGTTTTTGTTGTTATAATTTCAGTATTAAGCGGGTTTGCTATTTATTTGGGAAGGTTTGTTAGAATAAATAGCTGGGAGATAGTAACCAGTCCAATGAAGTTAATTAAAATTATGATTAGTAGTTTTAATCTACAAGCACTAAGCTTTACGGCTCTGTTTGGCATATTAACATTGTTTATTTATATATCCTTCTTTTTGATGAATAAATATTATGCTGATTGTGCTGAAATGTATTAAAAAAGAAACTATAGAACAAAAAAACAAAGACCTCACAGATTTCTCTGTGAGGCGGGGATAGAGTGAGTTTATCTATTGAAAAAGTGGGTAAATGCAATTACTTATCGTTCTTTAATTCTGCCATACAAGCTTTGCAGATATTCTTACCTTTGTAGTTAATAACATCTCTAGCATCACCACAGAATATGCAAGCTGGTTCATACTTCTTTAATATTATTTGCTCTCCGTCTACATAGATTTCTAATGCATCCTTCTCAGCAATGTCTAAAGTTCTTCTCAATTCGATTGGAATAACTATTCTTCCTAATTCGTCTACTCTTCTTACTACGCCTGTTGATTTCATAATTTTTTTCCTCCTGTAAATTACATCTTTCGACATATCTTTAATTAAATAATAACAAATGTGTCATAAAAAGTCAATATCTGATTTAAATGTTTTTTGATAAAATTACAAATTTCTTATCAAATTCCATCTATAGTTAATATACTACCATATAATTCAAATGTCAATATTTTTTTATAAAAATATACAAATTTTTACTAATGCTATAAACACTGATAAATCAAGGGATATAGAGAGCAAAAGTGTTGATTTATCAATGTTTAACTTACTTATATTGGAATAAATATGTTTTATTGCAGCTACAAATAAAATAGTAATAATATGGATAAAAGAAATATTTAATGTCGAAGGCTTGTACACTATTAACGTTTAGCTGTCTATAAGATATAATTATTCTTATAATTGATACAAAATGTAAATGAAATATCATAATAAAAACATAAAATTGGCTAAAAATATAATTAATTTAATTAAAATAGTATAAAATTTGCATAAAATATGGTAACCGATATGCAGCTATTGTAAAATTTAAGTAATTTTTTTAAGTAAAGGCTTTCATAATTCTGGTGTTAACTTTTTTTCTTTAACGTTATAATAAAAGAAATAAAATTCTAATATAAATAAAAGCGGGTGAATAAATGGGTTATTCTTTTGAAAAAAAAGCAGCTAATATAAATGTAAATCATATTTTTAACTATATAATGCAAAGCATTCATGATGATAGTGCTGGAATAATTTTTGAAATTTGGGATAAAGAAAATGTTCTAATTGAATTGTTGCCCTATATGAACGAATTAAAGACTGTAGGAAAGTGCAAGTACCATATAGATGATGCCTTCACACATATGAATTATGTATATAAGAATTTTAAGGCATTTTTGAGAGGAGAAATTATTATAAGAGGAATAAGCAATGAAATGTTCAGCAGGAGTATTAGTGGTTTTTCAATTGGGGATTATATGTCTCTTGCAGCTTTTACTCATGATATAGGAAAATATAGGGCTTATAAAAATATAGGGGATAGTGTAAGCTTTAAGAATCATGAATTTTTTGGAGCTGAAATAATGGAGGAAGTGTGTACTAAGTACAATTTTCCAAGCGAAGCTAAGAATTTAATTATAAATTGTATACAGGCTCATATGTATCCTCTTAATATAAGTAAAAGTGATAAGAGCGAACTAATAATGAAGGAGTTTTTTGAAAAATATAAGGAATATGTTCCATATATATTAGTATTAGCTTATTGTGACTTGGAAGGAAAGAGATTATATGAGAATAAAATAGAAGAGAAAAATCACTATAGAAAATTGATAGAAAAAATATTTTTTGAGTATAGCACAATTATGAATAGTATAGATTAAAAACTATAGATATCACATATAGCATTAGGATATTGATATTAATGTATGGTTATATCTAATGATAGTAGTTGTAAAGAGGTCTAAATAGCATATGTAATATATTTAATGTTACCAATATTACAAGGTTTAAAAGCCTAATAATGGTCATACTAAATTTGAAAAAAAAAAGTACCATGATATAATATGCATAAGTAATGTAAAAGATTACGGACTCAAAAGGGGTAACATGCCGATGGGAATAGGCATGAATAAGTTACACAGTGTGACCAGTGAAAGGAGAAAAGAGTATGAAAATTTTTATTGACACCGCTAATGTAGACGAAATTAGAAAGGCTGCAGCTTTAGGGGTTTTAGATGGAGTTACAACAAATCCATCATTAATAGCTAAAGAAGGAAGAGATTTAAAAGAGGTTATTGAAGAAATATGTGGAATAGTTGATGGACCTATAAGTGCAGAAGTTATAAGTCTTGAAGCTGATAAGATGGTACAAGAAGGAAGAGAACTGGTAAAACTACATAAAAACATAGTTATAAAAATACCTATGTGTGAAGAGGGATTAAAAGCTGTTAGTGTACTTTCCAAAGAAGGAATAAGGACTAATGTTACTTTAATATTCTCAGCACAACAAGCTCTTCTTGCAGCAAAAGCTGGAGCTAGCTTTGTAAGTCCATTTATGGGAAGACTTGATGATATAGGAAATGGTGGAATTCAAGTTATAGAAGATATAGCTCAAATATTTGACTACTATGGATTAAATACAGAAATAATATCAGCAAGTATAAGAAATCCAATGCACGTTCTAGATGTTGCAAAGGCAGGATCACATATAGCAACTATACCTTATGGTGTTATCATGCAAATGATAAAGCACCCACTAACAGATGCAGGTATAGCTAAATTTATGGCTGATTATAATAAGTCACAAAAGTAATAAATTTAGTTTGTTTTAAAATTCTAAGTTTTTTATGATAATAAATTTAGTGATAGAGAAGAAAAAGAGAAAGTATTTTCTCTTTTTTTTTAATGTACCAATTTTGGGACAATTAAAGTAGTATAAATAAGACATGGGTAAAAACGTACTCGTGTCTTTATTTTTTTAACAGATTTATTGAATGAATTAAAAAATTTTTGTTGAGTAAAGGAATTAAAAAAAATATAAAATAATTTACATAATATGGATTGAGCTGTCTGAAGATAATAAATAAATGAAGGCATAAAAGGTAGAAAACATTAACTATTCCACAAACTATTAAACAAGTTATCAACAAGTTAATTGTGGATAATGTTAATAAAAAAATTGTCTGTTGAAGGGAGGATAAGTAAATCAAGTGTTAATAGTTATCCACAAAAACTGTGTATAAAAATTGCAAAACTGTGGACAAGTGTGGAATAATGTGAACAAATTGATGCTTTGAAAGGAATTATGTGCATAACTTCATTTTTTTGAATAATAAAAATGTCGAAAATTATGTAAAAAAAGCGTACGAAAATAATTGAATGCGAACATGAGTTTGCATTACAATGAAAACACGGCAAGGAATTATAGGATAGAATTATAGAAATAAGATACAAGAGGATTAATAAAGGGGGCGAAAATATGAATTGTGAATACATTGAAAAATTGCAAGGTGCTTGTGCTTTTATACCATGTTATTTAAAGGGAAAAGGAAAGGCTACAAAAATTTGTTATATAGATGGCAGGGAAGAATATATAGGATATTCCATAGACAAAACAATGAAAGATTATTGTGCCATAAATTTAAAGAGCTTAGATAGTATTAAAATAATGTGTAGAAAAATAACTGGTAAGAAGTCCTTAACTCCTCTTTATGTTCAAAAGGATGTAATATTCATACCAGTAAAAACTTTGAAGCCTATAGATAGAGGAGATAAGTGTATAGGATATGTTAATATCAATTTTATTGAAGATATGGATTTAGAAGAGGGAATTTTAAGTCTAGAAGGAGGGCAAAGCGTTTTCTATCTAGAAAAGTCTGAAACAATAAAGAAGAGAATTGCTGATTGTGCATTGATAAAGAAAAAAATTCGAAGGTAAACAGGAAAAAAATTGCTACTTAGTGTTATAATATATGATATCATTGAAGACTACTGAACTTTTGTTCAGAACTGTAAAAGAAAGGCAGGAGGAGAGTAATGCCTAGGCAGAGTAGCAAGGGATGTCTTGACAGAATTAGGGAAACATACAGCTCTTTAAATGGTGCAGAAAAAAAGGTTGCAAAATATATTTTAGATAATCCTAAGGATATTATACATTTTTCAATAACGGAACTGGCTGAGCATAGTGGAGTAAGTGAGGCCACTGTTTTTAGACTATGTAATAGGTTAGGGTATAAAGGGTATCAGGAGCTTAAGATTAATTTAGCTGGTGATATTGTAGGGCCTATGGAGAACATTTACGAGGAAATTAGCGAAGATGATGATATGTATATTATAATGCATAAGATACTGAAATCTAACGTTAATAGTATTGAGAGTACGATGAAAATCAATAAAAGTGAAACTATTGATGAGGCAGTAAACTTAATACTAAATGCAAAACAGCTTTTATTCTTTGGAATGGGTGGGTCAGGTGCAATCGCTGAAGACGCATATCATAAGTTTATCAGAACTGGAATTAGGTGTGCTGTGAATACGGATTCTCACTATCAGGCAATGCTGGCTTCCATGGCAGGTGAAAAAGATATTATTATAGCTTTTTCAAATTCAGGAAGTAACAAAGAGTTGATAGAATCTATTGAAATTGGTCGTAAAAATGGTGCTAAGATTATTTCGGTAACTAGTAATGCAAAATCTCCATTAACAAAGGTGTCTGATGTAGTTTTAGTGTGTTTTGGTAATGAATCCATGTTTAGAAGTGAAGCTATGGAATCAAGAATAACTTCTCTTATATTGGTAGACTGCATGTATATAGGGGTTGCTCTTAAGAGAAAAGAAGAGACCCTTACTAATTTGAAAAAAATAAGGCAGGGGATTGCTGTAAAAAGATTTTAAAACGGTACAAATTTCGTATCGTTTTTTTATTTAAAAAAATAATTTTCATATTGCATTTTATAAAGGACATGTTATAATAAATTTAAAGAAAATTTTTTTCATAATTAGGTTTAAAAAAATAACAATTATTCGAAATATGAAAATAATTTTCTGAATATGGTTTATAATTTAGATAAACTTAATTATAAGAGATATTAGGTTTATACATTATTAAAGGAGGGGGTAGCGTGAAGTATATAGTGGGTGTAGATATTGGGACTACAAGCACTAAATCTATTGCCTTTGATTTGAAAGGCAATGTAATTACTAAAAAGAATATAGAGTATCCTATTCTAAACCCAGAGCCATCTTGGAGTGAACAGGAACCAGATGAAATGCTTTCAGCTGTAGTTGAATCCATAAAACATGTGGTAGCTGAAAACGATGCCAGGGGAAATAAGCTAATAGGAGTGAGCTTTAGTTCTGCTATGCACAGTGTAATAGCTGTGGATGAAAAAGGAAAGACTTTAACAAACTGCATAATTTGGGCAGATACAAGAAGTAAAGAATACGCTGAAAAAATTAAAAGTAGTGAGTTAGGCCATGAAATTTACATGAAAACAGGTACTCCGATTCACCCTATGTCTCCTTTATGCAAGCTTTGCTGGATGAAGGATAATGCAAAGGATATCTTTGAGAAAGCGTATAAATTTATATCCATAAAAGAATATATATTTTATAAATTTTTCAATGAATATGTTGTTGACTATTCAATAGCTTCTGCTACAGGACTTTTTGACATATATGAGTTGGGGTGGAATAAAAAGGCTCTTGATTTAGCTGGCATAAGCGAAGATAAGCTTTCAAGGCCTGTATCAACAACTGAAGTGATTAAGGGTATGAGAAGTGAGTATGCTGATTATATGGGGATAGACGTTAATACTCCATTTATACTGGGAGCAAGTGATGGATGTCTTGCGAATTTAGGTGCAAATGCTATAAAACCTGGGGACGCAGCTGTTACCATTGGTACTAGTGGTGCCATAAGGATAATATCAGACAAGCCTAAAAATGATGAGGCAGAAAGAATATTCAGCTATATACTCACTGAAAATCACTATGTTTTAGGTGGACCTGTAAATAATGGAGGAATTATTTTTAGATGGTTTAGAGATAATTTTTCACCACTTGAGATAGAAACTGCAGAAAAAATAGGCATTGATCCTTATGAATTGCTTACAACTCAGGCATCAAAAGTAGAACCAGGTGCAAACGGGCTGATATTTCTCCCTTATCTTCTAGGAGAAAGAGCTCCGCATTGGGATGCTAATTCAAAAGGGGTATTCTTTGGAGTAAATATAACCCATAAGAGAGAGCATTTTTTAAGAGCTGTACTGGAAGGTGTTATTTATGGAGTTTATGATGTAGGAAGAGCTTTGGAGGAAACTACGGGAAGTATAGATACTATATATGCTACAGGAGGTTTTGTACGTTCTCAGCTCTGGGTACAGATGATGGCAGATGTATTTAATAAGAAAGTGGTGATAGCTGAAAGCTATGAAAGCTCATGTTTAGGGGCAGCAGTTTTGGCAATGAAGGCTTTAGGAGAAATTGAAGCTGTAGAACAGGTTGAAAAGCTGGTACCTATATCCAAGATATTTATGCCTAATAGAGAAAATCATGAAAGATACATGAAAAATTTTGAGATATACAGAAGATTATATTCAAAGCTTAAAGATGAGTTTGTGAATATTGAAATGTTACAAAAATAATTAGTTCGTGGGGAAGTTTAACTTTAAAAAATAAAAGGAGGAATATATTATGCCTTTATTTATAGTGGCTATTGGGGTTGCCTTGTTATTATTATTAATGATTGGTTTTAAATTAAATGGATTTATATCACTAGTTTTAGTTTCGCTAGTAGTAGGTATTATGGAAGGAATGCCTATACAAAATGTTGTTAATTCAGTTAAAAATGGTGTTGGCGGTACCTTGGGAAGCTTGGCTCTTATCCTTGGCTTTGGTGCAATGTTAGGTAAGCTTATGGCTGAAAGTGGGGCGGCTCAAAGAATTGCTGTTACACTAATAGACAAGTTCGGTAAAAAGAGAATTCAATGGGCTGTAGTTATTACAGGATTTATTGTAGGTATAGCTCTTTTCTATGAAGTTGGATTTGTACTTCTAATTCCTCTTGTATTTACTATTGCAGCATCTGCCGATATACCACTATTATACATTGGTGTACCTATGGCAGCTGCTTTATCAGTAACTCACGGCTTTTTGCCACCACACCCAGGTCCTACAGCGATAGCTGGGGTTTATAAAGCCGATTTAGGAAAGACTTTATTATATGGTATAGTTTTAGCAATACCAACCGTTATTATAGCTGGACCTCTATTTACTAAATTTTTAAAAAATATGGAACATCCAATTCCAACAAATCTATACAATCCAAAGATATTCAAAGATGAAGAAATGCCTGGCTTTGGAGTTAGTATATTCACAGGATTAATACCAGTTATACTTATGGCTATAGCAGCATTTGCTAATATGTATCTGCCAGCTAAGTCACAAGTAAGATTGATTTCAAACTTTATTGGGGATCCAGTAATAGCTCTATTAATATCTGTTTTAGTTGCAATATTTACTTTTGGCTTAAACACAGGAAAGAAAATGCCTGAAGTTATGAAAATAGTTTCTGAATCAATCGCATCAATTGCTATGATACTTCTTATAATTGCTGGTGGTGGTGCCTTTAAACAGGTGCTTATAGATAGTGGAGTTGGAAAGTATATAGCAACTGTTATGACAGGAAGTAAACTTTCACCACTTGTACTTGCATGGCTTATAGCAGCTATTTTAAGATTAGCTCTTGGATCAGCAACTGTTGCGTCCATGACTGCAGCAGGAATAGTTGCACCATTAATAGCAGCAACAAATGTTAGCCCAGAGCTAATGGTTATAGCTACAGGTGCAGGAAGTCTTATTTTCTCACACGTAAATGATCCTGGATTCTGGATATTTAAAGAATATTTCAACTTAAGCATACCAGAAACTTTAAAATCTTGGTCTGTAATGGAAACTATAATATCTGTTTCGGGATTGATTGGAGTTTTACTTGTAAACATGTTACTATAATTATTATAAAAATTTAACAATATATTGAAGATTATAAAGTTATATATAGCTTTAAAGCAGCAATTCAGTTTGAATTATGAGAGCTGCTAGGTTGCTCAGTTTTTCAGGAAGGGAGATAAAGCAATGAATATAGGACTCGTAGGACTAGGAAAAATGGGTTATAATTTAGCCTTAAATCTAATAAGGAATAATCACTCTGTAGTAGCTTATGACTGCATCAGTGAAAATGTGGATAATATATGTAAGGAAGGTGCAAAAGGGGCGTATACCTTGGAGGAAATGGTAAGAGCTCTATTCCATAAGCGTGTAATATGGCTTATGGTTCCTGCAGGAAAAATAGTAGATGATGTAATTGATGAATTAGTACCTCTCATAGAACCTGGAGATATTATTATAGACGGAGGTAACTCCAACTATAAGGACTCTATAAGAAGATATAAGAAGTTAAAAGAAAAGGGTATAGAGTTTATTGACTGTGGAACTAGCGGCGGAACTAGCGGAGCACTTAATGGCGCATGCACTATGATAGGTGGAGAAAGAGATTCTGTAGCTTATTGTGAGGAAATATTTAAGGATATTTCTGTTGAAAATGGTTATCTTCATGTAGGCGAGCCTGGAAGTGGACATTTTACGAAAATGGTCCATAATGGAATTGAATATGGAATGATGCAAGCCATAGCAGAAGGTTTTGAGGTTCTTGAAAAATGTGAGTTTAATATAGACTATGAAAAGGTTGCTAAGGTTTGGAATAATGGCTCAGTAATAAGAAGCTGGCTTATGGAGCTTACAGAATCAGCATTTTCTAAGGATAAGAATTTAGAGGCCATTAGAGGTGTAATGAATTCTTCCGGAGAAGGAAAGTGGACACTTGAAACAGCACTTGATTTAGGTGTTCCAACACCAGTTATAGCAATGTCTATCATGATGAGATATAGATCACTTCAAGAGGACACTTTTTCAGGAAAGGTAGTGGCTGCTCTAAGAAATGAGTTTGGTGGGCACAGCGTAGAAAGAACATAAAGCTATGTATTTTATTAATAA
Organism: Clostridium omnivorum; assembly: GCF_026012015.1. Taxonomy (NCBI): domain Bacteria; kingdom Bacillati; phylum Bacillota; class Clostridia; order Eubacteriales; family Clostridiaceae; genus Clostridium; species Clostridium omnivorum. The sequence goes on from NZ_BRXR01000001.1 coordinate 2,359,961, forward strand.
ATAAAATATAAGGAATATCTATTTTATAGAATTGTTTCTATATCCACACTTGGGAATAATAAAATAAGAGTAATATTATTAACATGCCTTTACTATTAATTATAAGGGCATGTTCTTTTTTTAATATAGTACTTTATTTATATGAGAAAGATGTGTTAAAATATTATTAGGAAATAATTATTATTCATGGGAGGGTTTTGAAATGATTACTAGAAATCTAGATAAAGCTAGAGATGCATTTAAAAATAAGAATATAGAAGCTTCAGTTAAAGCTCACCAGCACAAAAATGTAAGGGCAGAAGAAAGGCATAGTGCTGCAGGTCAATATATAAAGAGTTTAGTGTATGGAGGCCTAGATGGAACAATTACTACTTTTGCAGTGGTAGCAGGAGTAGCAGGAGCAGCACTTTCACCTGGGATAGTCCTAATTATGGGATTTGCAAATCTAATAGGTGATGGTCTGTCCATGGCTATGGGGGATTATTTAAGCACTAAATCCGAAATGGAGTATCAAACGGCGGAAAGGGAGAGAGAAACTTGGGAGGTACAAAATTACCCAGAGGGAGAAAAGCTAGAATTAATGGAGCTGTACATAAATAAAGGGATGGATAAGGAAGATGCTAAAATCGTAACGGATATAATATCCAAGAATAAAGAAGCATGGGTTGATATCATGATGGTGGAGGAGCTTGGAATAATAGAGGAGAAAGAATCACCAATAAAAAATGCGTTAGTAACCTTTGCATCATTTTTAGTATTCGGATTTATTCCTCTTATAACTTATGTGGTTTCCAAACTAATACCTGGCCGTGGAATGAATTTGTTTGTAGCATCCAGTGTATTGACCGCAGCAACTCTATTTACTTTAGGAGCCTTAAAGGTTAGAGTAACAGGTAGGAATTGGATTGTTTCAGGTCTTGAAATGCTGCTAGTTGGAGGACTTACAGCAGCGGCAGCTTATGGCATTGGCACATTGCTTTCGGGAGTAGCGTAAGATTTAAAGAAACATGAAGATATTAATAAACCCCATGATTTTCAAGAAAATCATGGGGTTTATTAATATCTTAAAATGTATTGAAATAGCCTGGGTTTATAATTTTACCTAGGCTATTTATTTTACATATTATAGTACTATCTAGCCATTCCGAAGATAGCTCCTGATAGAAATGGAATTAGCCATATAACCCAAACAACTATGCTGAATTTATGGAAATTAGCTTTTGATTTTTCATCACCCTTCACTAAAACAGCTGTAGCCCATGCTGCGTGGAAAAGCATTAATACAATAGCTAAAAGACCAGTGATTCCATGAAAATTAAGTTCAAAGCCTTTGCCGGCTATCTTGCTCATAACGGTAGTTCCAAGAGTATCAAAGGTTAACCCTACATAAAATATTGCAGTGTGCCACTTTTTTAGTACTCCTTGTTTCTTTTCACTCCATACCCCTATGGTATAGAAAACTAAAGCTAGATTGATAAAAACTATTGCGTAGATTAACATAATAAAACCCTCCATTTATATTTATATTTTTTAATTGATAGATTTGTGATTTTATAAGAATTCAAAAGGTGATACTGCTGGTTTGCTAGAGGCTATAGAGAACCTTCAATAGTATCAAATGAACATTGTTCATTTGCGTTCATTTAAAAATCATATCATTTGATATGATTTAATTTAATAACTGTTTAAGGAATTTTTCAAAGGATAAATAATCAAAAAAGGGCATTTGTATCATTGTCATAAAATTCATAGCGATAAACTTTGCAGTTTCATAAGAATCAAGTTTAAGGTTTATTGCAGAATCTTTTTTGCTTGCTTCACTAATAAGCAAAGCTTCAAACCTTTTAATCAAGCCTTCAAAATATACATATTCTCTCTCTACACCTGTTTCTACAAATTCGGGAGTTGCATAAAACTCAGGTCTTAACCACATTTTCTTAAATTTTTTTGTAAAGTGATCTAAATTTATGAAAATATCATTTAGCTTTACATAAAAATCTCTTTTTGAATTAATTATTTTATCTAGTAAGAGAAAGTATTCCTCCCAGTACCCCTCCATCATTGCCATTACCAAGTCTTTTTTTGTGGGGTAATAATTGTATATTGTACCTAGAGCAATATCGCAGGCTTTAGCAACATTTCTCATGCTCAGCTTTGAATATCCTTCATGAATAAGTATTTCCTTTGATTTTTCCAAGATTAATTGTTTAGGATTTTCAATAATTCTAGACAACTGCAGCACCTCGATTCAATCATCTGAACACTGTTCATTATATTCTTATAGATTACTTTTGTCAACATAAATTTTTTAGAAAGTTTAAATAGAAAAGTGTAGCAGAATTAAATAAATTTTCAAAACGTTTACTAATATTTCTATTGAAATATTTAAAAAAATATTATAACATTATTATTACAACGGATTTTTTCTATTAGATTACAATGAAGTTTGAAAACTTAATAATGCGTAGAAGAGGCATAAAGGTTTTTATCTTTTGAACTCTTGGAGAGATAAGGAGGATATTATGAAGAAATTTACAGCTATAGGTGTTAGCAGTGGTGTTGTTGCTGGCATATGGGCTGGAGTTAGTATGTCTCTAGGACTTGGAACTTTTGCGGGATTTTTAGCTTGGTCTTCTTATTTTGCAGTAGGCGGAGGTAAAAAGGGCATAAAAGCAGGTCTTATTGCAAATTTATGTGGTATCTGTTGGGGGCTTGCGGAGGCTAAGCTAACAGCGGTTTTGGGACCTTATGTAGGAAATATTCTTGCAGCTGCACTAGCCACAGGAATTGGATCAGCAGTAATATGTTGGCAGTCAAAGATTGATTTGCTAAAGTTTATTCCAGGGACCTTTATTGGATGTACAGCATTCTTTGCCACTAACTTAAACTTCAAGCTTACTATAATCTCTATGATTATTGGTTCTTTACTTGGGTATGTTTCAGATATTCTTGTAAATGTACTTGCAAAGGAAGAAGAAGCTGAAGAAACAAAAGTATTTCAGATTAAAAGAGGAGCTCTTTTAAAGAAATATATGAAATAGAAGGTTTAGTAAGGTGATATAAAAATCACGTTTTTTTAAAGCGAAATGTGAAAGCGCTTACCTAATTTTCATATACCATATATTTCATTTAATGACAATGATATAAATAAAAAATATGAAAAAGCAGTAGGAGTAAAACATAATACAGCGTTGAAAACGTGATGACTAGGATGTAAAAGCTTTTTGAAAATGCGAATAAATTATGGTTGAGTTTTGTAAACCAATGTTGTATAATAATTGTGTAAGCGTTCACATTTAGGACGAATTACATTGTGAAACTTGGTAAAGCTCTTCTCCATTGAGGAGTGTTTCCTAATTGCATGGGGAGGGTACAAAATGCCTGTAACTATTAATGATATTGCTAAAAAAGCAGGAGTTTCCTTAGCTACTGTGTCAAGAGTTTTAAATGATTCTGGATATGTAAAGCAGGAAACAAGAGAAAAAATTTTAAGTGTAATAAAGGAATTGAATTACACACCTAGTGCTATTGCTAGGAGCTTATCAACAAGCAAAACTAATACTATAGGTGTTATTGTTCCAGAGATAAGCAATCCTTTCTTTGGAGAAGTAATAAAGGGTATTAGTGATGTAGCTGATGAGAATGGACTTAATATAATACTATTTGACTCTAATGAAAGTATGGAAAAAGAAATAAAGGCACTTAAAGTGCTAAAAGAACAAAGGATACAAGGAATTTTAATAGCTTCTACTTCTGTTGAAGACAAATTCAATAGTGAGTATATTGTAACTATTGAAACTATGGGAATACCAATAGTACTTGTAGATGGACATGTTACTCATGCTAATTTTAGTGGAGTATTTGTGGACAACATAAAAGGTGCTTATGAAGGCACTGAGGCCCTTATTAAGGCAGGACATAAGAAAATAGGAGTTATAACTGGACGTATGAATTCCATACCAGCACAAGATAGATTACTTGGATATAAAAAGGCACTGACCATAAATAATATACCTATAAATGATAAGTATATTTTAACAGGTAATTATAAGCTGGAAACTGCATACAAGAAGATGAAAGAACTAATAAGGATGGAAGACAGGCCTACTGCCGTTTTTGCTTGCAGCAACATGATGACTATCGGTTGTATAAAAGCTCTTCAGGAAGAAAAGTTGAAGATTCCCGAGGATATGGCAATTCTGGGCTTTGATAAAAATGATGTGCTTGATATGTTAGGCATGAATATTAGTAATGTGGTAGGTCCTACTATAGAGCTTGGAAGAGCGAGTATGGAAATGCTAATTGAATATTTAAACCATAAGCACAGCAAGGAACTTAGGAGAATAACTCTTCTTCCAGAATTAGTTTTGAAAGGTTCTGAAAGATATATACCAAAGAAATAAATGTGAATTCTATTCACATTTTTAAAAAGCTTTGCTGTAAGCGCTTACAAGCCCAAAAGAGATAATTTTAATTGGATTTAAGATAGCATTCGTTGATTTTACTAGTGTTTTGTAACATGTTAAAGTATGACATCTTAAATTTAACATTCCCCCTCTTGTGTAAGCGCTTACTAATTTTTCATTCTAAAACAAATTAATACGTAGGTTTTTGGGAACTCTATAATTATTTAATAATTGAAAATATGAAATAATATGATTGATAAAAGGAGACATAACAATGGAATTACAGGATAAGATTGCTAAAGCAGCGGAATACATATTAGAGCAAACTAAGTATAAGCCAGAATTTGCTCTAATTTTAGGATCAGGTCTTGGAGACATAGCTGATCAAATAGAAGATGCAGAGTATTATGCATATGAAAACATCCCAGGATTTCCAGTTTCTACAGTTCAAGGTCATGCTGGAAGACTTGTAATAGGAAAGCTTGAAGGTAAAGTAGTAGTTGCAATGCAAGGACGTTTTCACTACTATGAGGGATACAAAATGCAGGATATTACATTGCCAGTTAGAGTTATGAAAAAGCTAGGTGTAGAGAAGCTAATAGTAACAAATGCAGCTGGTGCTGTTAATGAAGGTTTTAAACCAGGTGATTTAATGCTTATAAGTGATCACATAAACTATTCTGGGAACAACCCGCTTATGGGAAGAAACCTAGATGAATTTGGACCTAGATTCCCAGATATGTCTAATGCTTATGATAAAGCTCTAAGAACAGAGGTTAAGAGAATAGCGGATAGGCTTAACATAGAACTTCAAGAAGGTGTATATGCTATGTTTAGCGGACCTACTTATGAAACACCTGCAGAAGTTAGAATGGCTAGAATTATAGGAGCAGATGCGGTAGGAATGTCTACAGTGCCTGAGGTTATAATAGCTAATCACTGCGGCCTTAAAGTTATAGGAATTTCCTGTTTAACAAACATGGCAGCTGGAATACTAGATCAGCCTTTAAATCATAGTGAAGTTATTGAATACTCTAATAAAGCAAGAGAAAAGTTTATAACCCTTGTGAAAAACATAGTTAAAAATTTATAAGATGGAGGTGCTTCTTTATGAGAATGTATGATTTGATTATGAAAAAAAGAAATGGAATGGAACTTTCCACAGAAGAAATTAACTTTTTTGTAGATGGATATACAAAAGGTGCTATTCCTGATTATCAAGTTTCAGCATTAATGATGGCAATATATTTTCAAAAGATGAATAAGAGAGAGACTGCTGATTTAACTATGGCTATGGTAAATAGCGGAGAAACTATTGATTTATCAGCAATAAAAGGAAAAAAGGTTGATAAGCACAGTACTGGTGGAGTAGGCGATACTACAACTTTAATTCTTGGACCAATAGTTGCAGCTGCTGGAGTTCCAGTGGCAAAAATGTCTGGAAGAGGACTCGGACACACAGGTGGAACAATTGATAAGCTTGAGTCCTTTAAAGGATTTTCAGTAGAAATGCCTATAGAAAAGTTTGTAGAAGATGTAAATACTATAAAGATTTCTGTAGTAGGCCAAACAGCTAATTTAGCACCTGCTGATAAAAAGCTTTATGCTCTTCGAGATGTTACAGCAACTGTAGATAATCTTTCACTAATTGCTAGCAGTATAATGAGCAAGAAAATTGCAGCTGGCGCAGATGCAATAGTACTTGATGTTAAAACTGGAAGTGGTGCATTTATGAAAGAAGGAAACAGTGCCTTTGAACTTGCAAAGGAAATGGTTGATATAGGCAATAATGTTGGTAGAAATACAATAGGTGTTGTAACTGATATGGATCAACCACTAGGATTTGCAGTTGGTAATATATTAGAGGTTGAAGAAGCAATTGATACTTTAAGAGGACATGGTCCAAAGGATTTGACAGAACTATGTTTAACTTTAGGCTCCCACATGTTGGTACTTGCTGATAGAGCAGAAAATGCAGGAGAGGCTAGAAAAATTCTTCAAAATGTTATAAAATCAGGAGAGGGAATCAAAAAGCTTAAAGAATTTGTTACTGCTCAAGGCGGAGATGCTTCCTGTATAGATAATCCTGAGTTATTTGAAAAAGCTTCCATAATAGAACCAGTACTTGCACCACAAGATGGTTATGTAAAGGGTATAAAGGCTGATGATATTGGACTTGCAGCACTTGTTCTAGGTGCAGGTCGTGAAACAAAGGAAAGCCCAATAGATTTAGCAGTAGGAGTTGTACTACAAAAGAAGATAGGGGATTATGTAGCTAAAGGAGAACCAATAGCAATAATCCATGCAAATGACAAAGCTAAGAAGGAAGCAGCTGAAAAGATGATTATTGATGCCTTCAATATAACAAGCGAAAAGGTTGAGGCTAGAGCTCTTATAAGAGGAATTGTTACAAAGAACGGCATTGAAAAATATTAATTTTTTGAGCATTTAGTGAATCCATAAGAAATGTGAGGAGAGAACTATGGAAAAAATTATTGAAATGAAAGGTATAACTAAGGTTTTCCCTGGGACTGTAGCTAATGACGATGTAAATTTCGAGCTTCTTGGGGGAGAAACTCATGTTTTGCTTGGTGAAAATGGAGCTGGTAAAACTACTCTTATGAATGTCCTATATGGATTATACCAAGCAGAAAAGGGAGACATATTCGTTAAAGGACAGCTTGTAAAAATTATGAGTCCTAATGATGCTATAGCTCTAGGTATAGGTATGGTGCACCAACACTTTATGCTTGTACACAACTTTACTGTAGCAGAAAATATAGTATTAGGTTCTGAGCCAAAGCAAGGTTTAAAGCTAGACATGAAAAAGGCTATAAGAAATGTTGAAGAAATATCTAAGAAATATGGATTCAATATTGACCCTAATGCAGTAATAGAAGATATCTCAGTAGGACAGCAGCAAAAGGTTGAAATACTAAAGGCTCTTTATAGAGGAGCAGAAATACTAATTCTTGACGAGCCAACTGCGGTTTTGACACCACAAGAAATTATAGAACTTGGGGTTATAATTGATAACCTTAAGGCTGAAGGGAAATCAGTTATACTTATCACTCATAAGCTAAAAGAAGTTATGAGTATGAGTGATAGAGTTACAATAGTAAGAAGAGGTAAGGTAACTGGTACTGTTAAAACTAAGGAAACTTCTATAGACCAATTAGCAGAACTTATGGTAGGAAGAAAAGTTAATCTAGTAGTTGATAAGAAAACTGCTAAGATTGGAGCAGCAGTACTTGAAGTAGAAGGCTTAGTAGCTCTTGATCACCGTGGATTACCAGCTGTAAATGGTATTGACCTTGTAGTTAAACGTGGAGAGATTCTTGGTATAGCCGGTGTTGATGGAAACGGACAAAGCGAATTCGTTGAAGTACTAACTGGACTTAGAAAAGCTAAAGAAGGAAAGATAGTTCTTAACGGAAAAGATATTCTTAACAAGAACCCTGAGGAAATAAATAATGATGGAATGGGACATATTCCAGAAGATAGACATAAAAGAGGACTTATACTTAAGTATTCACTATTTGAAAATGCAATTTTAGGAATTCATAAAAACAAGCCTTTTAGTAAAGGTATAGTTATGAATTATAAAGCTATAAGAGAACATTGTAACAAGCTTATAAAAGAATTTGACGTAAGAACTCCAAATGATGAAGTTGCTGCATCTGCACTTTCAGGAGGAAATCAACAAAAATTAATAGTTGCTAGAGAAATATCTAAGGACCCAGAATTATTAATAGCTTCTCAACCCACAAGAGGTCTTGACGTTGGTGCTATAGAGTATATCCATGGAAGACTTGTACAAGAGAGAGATAATGGTAAGGGAGTACTACTTGTTTCACTAGAACTTGATGAAATTATGGCACTATCTGATAGAATAGCGGTTATGTATGACGGAAAGGTAGTAGCTGTACTTGATAGAAAAGATGCCACTGAGCATAAGCTGGGAATACTTATGGCTGGTGGAACTCTTGAAGAAGCAGAGAAAGAGGGGAAGAAAGTTGAGTAACGTTAAAAATGAAAAAAATAACGCTGCTTTAGAATCAATTAAAGCGGGATTAAAAAGCTTAGCCTTTCCTTTAGTTGCCATAATAATATCCATATTTGTAGCAGTATTCTTTGTTATGTGGGCTAAAGGATATTCAATACTTCAATATTTTTCAGCACTAAGTAATTTGTTCAGCATAATTTGGTCTGGAAGCTTTGGTGATGCTAGAAAGACTATGGCTACTTTAGAATATGTTACTCCATTAATATTTACTGGGGTAGCACATGCTATAGCATTTAAAACAGGTCTTTTCAACATCGGTGTTGAAGGACAATTTATAATGGGTATGATAGCTGCAGCAGCTATTGGTGTAATACCTGGACTTAGCCCTGTTATACACGTTCCACTAATAATCTTTGGTGGTATTCTTGCTGGAGGACTTTGGGCAGCAATACCAGGTTATCTTAAGGCAAAGGTTGGAACAAATGAAGTTATTAATACAATAATGATGAACTATATAGGTATGTACCTTGCAAACTGGATAATATTAAGATCTCCGCTTGCAGTTAAAGGTAAAGCAAGCACTCCATTAATACAAAAGAGCGCTGAGCTTTTTAGATTTAATGATTTAAGCAGAGCTAACATAAGTATATTTATAGGTATAGCTTTTGCACTACTAGCATACTGGATATTATGGAAATCAACTACTGGATACGAATTAAGAGCAGTTGGTATAAACCCATACGGAGCTGAATACGGTGGTATCAGCATAGCTAAGAACACTATACTTGCAATGGTCCTATCAGGAGCAATAGCTGGTGTTGGCGGAGCTACTCACGTAGCAGGTATATTCCATCAAGCTCAAGACTTCATGGGCTTTCCAGGCTTTGGCTTTGATGGTATAGCAGTTGCACTGCTTGCTAAGAGCAACCCAATAGGCTGTATAGCTTCAGCAGTACTGTTTGGAGCACTTAATAGCAGTTCTAAGATGCTTCAGTTAAATGGTATACCAAAGCAAATAGTATACTTAATTCAATCAATAGTAATTATTTTCGTAGCTACTGACTATATTGTTAAGTACTTCACTGAAAAGAAGAAGAAGGAGGCAATGATAAATGGGTAGTTTAAATTCAATAGCAGCTTTAATAGCCTCCACATTATGTTTTGCAACACCACTTTTATTTGCAGGACTTGGGGCAGTATTTTCTGAGAGATCAGGAGTTGTTAATATAGGTCTTGACGGTATGATGACAATGGGAGCTTTCTTTGCGGTATATGGTACATTCATTACTGGAAGCCCATTTGTAGGTTTAATATTTGCAGCTATTGCAGGGGGAGCCATTGCGGCAATCCATGCAGTGTTAAGTATAAACTTAAAAGCAGACCAGGTTGTATCTGGTACAGCAATAAACTTATTTGCAACAGCATTGTCCTCCTTCTTAATAGTTAAGCTATTTAACAAGGGTGGTCAGACAGACGGTGTTACACCATTCCCATACCATGTACCAGCAGGTATAGAAAAGATTCCTTTTATAGGAACAATACTTGCTAATATAAATTGGTTTGTTATATTAGCACTAGTGCTTGTTTATGTATCTCACTTTGTTTTATACAAAACACCATTAGGACTTAGAATACGTTCTGTTGGTGAACATCCAAAGGCAGCAGATACACTAGGAATTAATGTATATGCTATGAGATATTTATGTGTTATTTTATCAGGTGTTCTAGCTGGAATAGGAGGAGCTGCACTATCTATAGGTATAACTCCACTATACAGAGAAGGAATGGTAGCAGGTAGAGGATTTATAGCCCTAGCAGCACTTATCTTCGGTAACTGGAAGCCAGTAGGAACCTTAGGAGCATGCTTATTATTCGGATTTGCTGAAGCATTCCAAATAAAAGCACAAGGCTTTGGATGGAATCTACCAACTGAATTATATTCAAGCTTACCATACATCTTAACAATGCTTGCACTTTCAGGTTTCGTTGGTAAGACAACTCCTCCAGCGGCAGACGGTGCTCCATACGAAAAAGGACAGAGATAAGGGATAAGTAAGAGGTAAGAAGTAATAGGGAATAGATAATAGATTAAAATATGGACCGACCAGCATTCCACTAATAAAATTCTTGGCAAAGATGTTATCAAGAGAGGAAGTTGGTCGGCTTTATATAACTCTAAAATGGGTTACATATACGTAAAGGTTAAAAAATTTACTTGGAGTGATTTATTTGGAAGAGGGAAGAGTGCTTGATAAAATTCCTAAGGTAGAGCTCCACTATCATGTGGATGGCAGTGTGCGGCCTGAAACTATTCTAGAACTAGCTTTGAAGGAAAATGTTAAGCTTTTGGAAACTGAGCTTAGTAAGTTTAAAGCTTATGTTCAAGTGTCAGAGGAGTGTACTTCCTTAAAGGAATATCTTCAAAAGTTTGATTTAACTTTAGTGATTATGCAAAGAGAAGAAAACATAAAGAGAATTGTAATAGAGTTATTAGAAGATTTAGCTTCTCAAAATGTAAAATACGTAGAGCTTCGCTGTTCGCCATATTTATTTATGAAAGGCGGCCTTTCCTTTGAACAGGTCGTTGAGAGCATTTTATCTGGAATGATGGAAGGTAAGCAGAAGTTCAACATAAAGTCTAATTTAATTTTAATTTGTATGAGACACCATTCTCCAGAGGAGAGCGTAGAAGTGGTGAAAAAGGGTAAAAAATATATTGGAAAAGGTGTTGTAGCAGTGGATTTGGCTGGAAATGAAGCTGATTTTCCACCAGAGCTTCACAAAGAAGCCTTTAAGCTAGCGAAAGAATATGGCTATCATATTACTGTGCATGCAGGGGAAGTAGCTGCACCAAAGAATGTTATTACTGCAATAAAGGATTTATATGCTGAGAGAATTGGGCACGGAGTTTATGCTGAGAAGGATGAGGAAGCTTATAGATTGATTAGAGAGTGTGGAACTGCTGTTGAGGTGTGCTTAACAAGCAATGTTCAAACTCATGCAGTTGAGGCTATGGAAATGCATCCAATAAAAAGTTACTTTGAAAAGGGAATCAAAGTAACTATTAATACTGACAATACCACTGTGTCAAATACAAATCTTAAAAAAGAGTATGAAATATTAATAAATGAGTTCGGATTTTCAATGAAGGATATAAAAGCTGTAATAATGAATGCTGTGGATGCAAGTTTTCTTTCTGAAGAAGAAAAAAAGCAGCTTGCAGCAGAGGTTGAAAAAGAGTTTAAGCTTTTGAATATCCAGTAATATTATAAGGTGTGCGAAAAAAGAGGAACAGCTCAGAGTAGAGCTGCTCCTTTTTTTTATTCTGCTACATTTTGATAAGTTGATACTACAAAATCAAATTCTTCAGGGTCTGAAATTTCGCCATAGCTATCATCAGATATTCCTGGAACATAATATAAAACAAACTTCTCATCAGTTCTTCTATTATGAAGGATGATATACTTTTGCTCTCTCTCTACATCATGGAGAGTTGCAAGAACTTTAAAGTTATCAACCTCACCTGTATTGTCATTATTTAGCCTTAGATTCCAATTGTCGTGAAGGGTAACATTGATTTTATCGTGATCACAATAAGCTATTCTTGAATTAGGTCTGCAGCCTAGGCAGCCATCAAACTTATCGTGATTATGAGCACAGTTTATATATACACAATTCTTACAGTGCTCTAATTGGTTAAAGGTTTCAATATTGTCCTTCTTGTAGGAATTTAAAAGGTCTACAGTATTATCATCCTTAAAGAGGCCTAAAAGGCCTCCCTTTTTAGATGTTTCTCTTTCTGCAGCTTCAAGAAGATCGATATACTTCTTGAGTACGGGTAATTTATTAACATACTTTCTTTGATCTAGCTTATCTTTTTCAATAAAAGGACCAATGTTGTCTATAGCATAAGTTAAATCTACATATATTTTACCGTATTTGTCCTTTTCACTTTTTAAAAACTCTTCTCTATTCATGCTAGGTCACCTTAGTTTTGTTTATACTTTTTAAGTTCTTCGTCTAAATCAAACTCACCAAGCTTTTCGAATTCTTTATCTAAGGAGTTATCCTCTCTTAGGTCTCCAAGACCTTCAGCATAGGATTCCTTCTTTTGAATCTTTCTTTCAATATCATCCATATTTATTCTATTATTTTTAGTATCTACATTAGCTAGAATTTCGTTTACTTTACCTGTAGCTTCAGCATTGTTATATCTAGCAGCAGCTTCATCTCTGTATCTTCTAGTTTGTTCAATTTCATCCTCTAAATCTCTCAGCTTGTTCTTTACTGCATCAGCCTTTTGTTTAGCATCCACGTAACTAGCACTTAAGCTATTATAGGATTTGTCAGCTTCAAGCTTTCTTTCAAGAGCCTTTTTAGCTAATTCTTCATTGCCCTTACTCATAGCAAGTTTAACTTTTTCATCATAATCCTTTGATTCAGCTTTAGCAGCGTCCATCTTCTTTTCAATTTCGTGTGCATTACCAAGTATTTGAGCTGAGGAAAGCTTAGCTGTGTTTAAGCTCTCTTCCATATCTCTTATCTTTTGATCTAACAGCTCAATTGGATTCTCCATTTCGTCTATTGCGTTATTTGCCTTTGCTCTCATAATGTTTGATAATCTGTTGAAAATACCCATTTAATATTTTCCTCCTTAAATTTTAGAATCTTCTTTTTGATTTTTTAATAATGTTGTAAATTACTATTATGATAATTATTAATAGTATTAATTTAAATATGCCTCCTATGAAGCTTGTAGCACCATAAGCTGCTGTACCATACCAGCCGCTGTGAGTTCTTGACCCCCAAGGAATAGGGATTGGTATAGGAACATAGCTGTTTTTCTTACCACTGTTGTAACTGCTGGATGGTGGAGTAGTACTTTGTGAATTTGAACCAGAGGAACTCTTAGGTGTACCAAATATTCCTGACTTAAAACCTCCAGAAGAGGATTTTGAAGAGGAACTACTTCCAGAAGAACTGGAACTAGAACTAGAGCTTCCTGGCATAGATTTTGGAGTACTATAGCTTCCAGACTTAAAGCCTCCAGAGGATGACTTTGAGCTTGAGGAAGACTTTGAACTAGAACTTGATGACTTAAATCCCCCAGAGGATTTAAAGCCACCACTGCTTCCTCCCTTTGGTGCAGCATATACTACACTGCCGGATGGCCTCCCCGTAAGTATATTAATTACATCTGGTGTAAAAATATCTACAGATATAAATAGGAAAGCAAGTATTAAAGTCAATAAAAAGCGTTTTTTACTAATTTCTTTCACCCCCAAAGTTTTAGTGCTTTTATGCACCAAGCAGTTCTTTTTCAAAGTTTTTTAATGTTTAATATCCTAGCCTTCGATAGTTAATATTCATATTTATTAACCAAATCATGTATTTATTATATAGTATGTTATACCATATTACAAATTAAAAATAAACATGTTTATAGTAAAAGTAAACTGTTTAAGTCAAGTAATTCAATCAAACTTCTATTATCTCATTATTTCTTCAAATATCTTTGAATTGAACCACATAAATTTATAAATGTTAACTTATAATATAGTTTATTATAACTTATAATGTGTGAATATATAGGTCTTTAAAATTTAAAAAAATATCATTGCAAAGTGTTTATCAAAAAGGAGCAGCAGTAGCTACCCCTTTCTTCTACCTTAAATAAATGAATACTACAAAGAGCAATTCTTTATCGTCTGAAATCCCATTGTAGCTGTTTATATTAAAATATTAAGTAACCTTAGTTTTGTTTATATTTTTTAAGTTCTTCGTCTAAATCAAATTCTCCAAGTTTTTCAAATTCTTTATCTAAGGAGTTATCCTCTCTTAGGTCTCCAAGACCTTCAGCATAGGACTCCTTCTTTTGAATCTTTCTTTCAATATCGTCCATATTAATTCTATTGTTTTTAGTATCTACATTAGCTAGAATTTCGTTTACTTTACCTGTAGCTTCAGCGTTGTTATATCTAGCAGCAGCTTCATCTCTGTATCTTCTAGTTTGCTCAATTTCCTGCTCTAGATCTCTTAGCTTATTCTTTACAGCATCAGCCTTTTGCTTAGCATCTACATAACTAGCACTTAAGGCGTTATAGGATTTGTCAGCTTCGAGCTTTCTTTCAAGAGCCTTTTTAGCTAATTCTTCATTGCCCTTACTCATAGCAAGTTTAACTTTTTCGTCATAATCCTTTGATTCAGCCTTTGCAGCTTCCATCTTCTTTTCAATTTCGTGTGCATTACCAAGTATTTGAGCTGAGGAAAGCTTAGCTGTGTTTAAGCTCTCTTCCATATCTCTAATTTTTTGATCCAAAAGCTCGATTGGATTCTCCATTTCATCTATTGCGTTATTTGCCTTTGCTCTCATAATGTTTGATAATCTGTTGAAAATACCCATTTAATATTTTCCTCCTTAAAATTGAATTATCTTTTTGGTTTTTTAAATATATTAAAGATTACTATTATTACAATTATAGTTAATATAAATCTCAAAACACCTCGGAAGAAGCCTCCTACAGCATTAGTAGCTGTTCCAGACAAGCTGTTTTGAGTGTGCGAACCCCAAGTAACAGGGGCAGGCACTGATTCATAGCTGTTTTGGTTTCCACTACTAGAATCACTGTAACTGCTAGAGGGATCCGTAGTGCTTTGCGAATCTGAATCCGTACTATAATCTTCCGAGCTGTAGTCTACCGAAGAATTGGAATTAGCGCTAACACTTCCTGGCATAGTTTTCGGTGTGCTATAGCTTCCAGACTTAAAGCCTCCAGAAGCGGCCTTAGATTTTGCAGAACTCCCTGAAGTATTTGAGCGTTCTGAAGAACTAGAGTCTTTAGAAGAACTGGAACTAGAGCTTCCTGAAGAACTAGATCCTTTAGAAGAACTAGAACTTCCTGAAGAACTAGTGTTTTTAGAAGAACTGGAACTAGAACTTCCTGGCATAGTTTTCGGAGTACTGTAGCTTCCAGATTTAAAGCCTCCAGAGGAGGATTTTGAAGCATCAGAACTTCCTGAAGAACTGGAGTTTTTAGAAGAACTGGAACTAGAACTTCCTGGCATAGATTTTGGAGTACTATAACTTCCTGATTTAAAGCCCCCAGATGATGATTTTGAGCTAGAAGAAGGCTTCGATGAGCTAGAAGAAGAACTTGATGAACTATAGCTTCCTGACTTAAAACCACCACTGCTGCTGCCGCCCTTTGGTGCAGCATAGACTACGCTAACGGATGGCCTTTCCGTAAGTATATTAATTACATCTGCCGTAAAAATATCTACAGATATAAATAGGAAAGCAAGTAGTAGTGTCAATAAAAAACGCTTTTTACTAATTTCTTTCACCCCCAAAAGATAAAGTGTTTTTATGCACTAAACAGCAGTTTTAAAGCCATAGAAGGTTTAATAGTTTAGCTTTCAAAAGTCATATTTACTATTAAAAAATAAATCATGTATTTATTATATGGTATCATATACTGTATTACAAGTTGAATTTAATCTCTTTTGGGATTGATATAAACTATGTATAGCTAGTAGAATTATAAATCTTCCATTATCTCACTATTTCTTTAAATATCTTCATAATTTATTGCGAAAATTTATAAAATTAAACTTGTAATGAGGTTAATCATACCTTATAATAATAAGTAAGAACAATGGTATAAAGTAATATAAAACTTAAAAAAATCTAACTTACTGCATATTAGGTACATATTTACAATTTCTTATACTACTATAATAATACAGTTTTTGGAGGTGACACAAGTGGAAAAAAATAATAAGTTTACTATGGATGATATTAAGGACTTGGCAGCCGAAATGTCTAAAAATAGTATTGTGCCTTTTGACGATTTACCCCATTATGATCTTTTTTTATCACAAGTAATAGATTTTTTAAACGATAAATTTGAAGATGAAAAATATACTAGCAATATAGTTCAAAACTATATTAAAGGTGAGGTAATTTCAAAGCCAGATGACGGGAAGAAGCGAGGATATAAAAAGGACCATTTAGCTCAGCTTGTACTGCTTAGTTATATGAGACCAATATTAACTACAGAAGAAATTAAAAAAGTGTTTCATTTAGTTTTCAATGACATTAATAATAGAAACGATGATATTATTTCTTGGGAGAAAGCTTATAAGATATTCTCACATATTCAGGAGGAAGTATTTAAAGACTTTTTATCTGAAGAGCACTTTGATAAAGGTGAATTAAATAGAATAATGAAGGAAAACAACTTGAGCGATGAGAATGAAGAACGTATAACCATGTTTTTAGTAGTTATGACCTTAATTGCTCAAGCAAGTGTTATTAAAAAGTTTGCTAAAAAGATAGTAGATGAATATAATCAAGAATAGCTTAAATTATAAGACAGGTTTAGTGCCTGCCTTTTAATTTTGACTATGATTTACTATGAAATAGAAAGTAAATGGAGATATTGTGTATTATTGGACAATATTTATTCTTCTTTTAGGCTGAAGAATAAATATCAGCTAATAAGTATATTTGAAGCTTTTGACATATACTTATTAGTAGGATAAGCTTATAGTTGTAGAATTATATACTACGGTTTATGTTGTTTGCGGCTTTTTAGCTGTGATATAATAATATTAAAAATGTTTTTAACATAAAGGGGGAAATATTAATGGCTGGTGAGCCGGACAGTATAACGCTTGAGATTATTTTGATTTTAGTTTTGATGGCTATTAACGCATTTTTTGCGGCTTCGGAGATGGCTATTGTATCTCTGAATAAGGCTAAAATCACTCATCTTGCCAATGAAGGAGATAAGAAGTCAATTACCTTATTAAAACTTTTAGAAGAACCAAGTAAGTTCTTAGCTACTATACAGGTTGGAATTACCTTGGCAGGGTTTTTAGCCAGTGCATCTGCTGCTACAAGTTTATCAAAGCCTTTAACTGAGGCTTTAAGCAGAGCAAACATACCTGGTAGTGAAGAAATATCCTTGGTACTTGTAACTATTATTCTTTCTTATATAACTTTAGTATTTGGAGAGTTATTTCCTAAGAGAGTAGCGCTGCATAATGCAGAGGCTGTGGCTAGGTTTGCAGTAAATCCAATTTTAGTTGTTTCCAAAATTGCACTGCCCTTTGTTAAAATTCTTACGTTATCTTCAAATATAATGCTCAGAATTTTTGGAATCAAAGATGATAGTATTGAAGAAAAGGTTTCAGAAGAGGAAATAAGAATGATGATTGACGTAGGCGAAGAAAATGGAGTTCTTAATCAGACTGAAAAAGAGATGATAGACGGTATTTTTGAATTCGATAATACACTAGCTAAAGAGGTCATGACTCCAAGAACCGATGTGTTTGCAATAGATATAGACACTCCAATCGATGAGATAATCAACCAAGTTATAGAAGAGCAGTATTCCAGAGTGCCTGTTTATGAAGAGGACATTGATAATGTAATTGGAATCTTATATATGAAAGATTTATTTATTGAAATGAGAAAAAAGGAATTGACCATAGATAGTATAAGGGCTATGCTAAGACCACCTTATTTTGTGCCTATGACAAAGAATATTGATTCCTTGTTTAGGGAACTTCAAAGTACTAAAAACCATATGGCTGTGCTTATTGATGAGTACGGTGGATTCTCTGGTATAGTAACTATAGAAGACTTAATTGAAGAAATAGTAGGAAATATTTTTGATGAATATGACGATATAAAATCTGAAGATATAAAGTCAATTGATGCCCATACTTTTATAGTTGACGGTATAGTACCAATAAATGATATAAATGAAACACTTCATGTGGAGCTGCCTTCAGAAAATTATGATACTATTGGTGGATTTGTTTTAGATCTTCTTGGAAGTATACCAAAAGAAGATGAGGAACACATAATAGAGTATGAAAATTTAATTTTTAAAATTGAAAAGGTAAATGAAAAGAGAATTGAAAAATTAAAAATATGTGTGAACTAGCAGCAGGGGAATAATCCTCTGCTTTTTTTATGCACTATAAACAGAGTTCTTGGCATCAGAGTGGGTAGTAATCGGATAAAAGTATCAAAAAAAGAAGTTAGGATGATATTACTAAATGGTCTAATCATCCTAACTTCCTTTATGATTTGGGGGAGTCTCTTCTTGCAACTTTTGGCAACACTCCTTTCAAATTAGTTAATAGTTGAAACTGTGAACTGAAATCCTCTGTGTGAAAATAAAGTGGTTTTGATCTATACATAAACCCTTTGCAAAGAGGATACAGATGGGGATTTAGCTTCTTTAACTAATCTTTTGGAATCACCTCTTTCTAAAAAAGTTCTTCTTTTTAAAGTGATTTATTTTATATATTAATAATACAATATTCTGAAAATTATGTCAACAAGTTTTTGCGTATTTTTTGAAATATTTTATCATTTCATGTCAAATATACAACAATTGCTAAAGGTAATTATATATATTTTGCTTTAATGCATATTTATTTATTGAAAGGAGTGATATTGATGGATGCTTTAATAAGTTTAATAGGGAATGTGGGATTTCCAATAGCTGTATCTATCTATTTACTTGTAAGAATAGAGGGAAAGCTGGAGAGTCTTACAAGCAGCATTAACAATTTATCTAGCACCATAAATACTATGGAAAAGTAATAGGGCTTGCTTTACTGAGCTTTTATTAGTAAAATAGCCAATTTATTGTTTAAGTTTTATTTTAAATAATATTCTTATGATAATATTCAAAAAAAGCTCTTTAAAATTATGCAAGTTTATGAATTGCTCGGGTTCACCAATATGTAACCATTGCTTAACAAATTATTAACAAAATTATGATAGTATTATATTAGCAAGCGAGATCCCCCTTAGAGAAAATCCCTTGCCAATGGTGGTGTTGGAAGTGTCTAACACCAATTTTTTTTGTTTATTTTTATTGAGTTTTAATTCAGTATGTATTAGAATAAGTATGTAAAATTAAAAAATCCTTGTGCAGGGGTGCCTTTGGCTGAGAGGACTGTAATCCAACCCTTATAACCTGATCTGGTTAATACCAGCGAAGGGAGCTATGTGCTAATATTACTAGAATAATTTAGTGTGCTGCCTTTAAGCACACTTTTTTTATTTTAAACAAACTTTAAGGTAAATTTTTAGCTAAGCTATTAAATTAAGATGCTAATATTTTTTATATTATAAGGAGTGAGAGTATGAAAAAGGTTTTAACTATTGCTGGTTCTGACAGTTGTGGTGGAGCAGGGATACAAGCAGATATAAAAACCATGAGTGCCCTTGGAGTTTATGGCATGAGTGTAATAACTGCTGTAACTGCACAAAATACTACAGGTGTATATGATGTAGCTGAATTAAGCAGAGAAATGGTGAAGGCTCAAATAGAGTGCATTTTTGAAGATATAGAAGTAGATGCGGTTAAGATAGGAATGGTTTCTAATGCAGAAATCATAAAAATAATAAGAGAAGAGCTTTTAAAATATAAAGCAAAAAATATAGTCGTAGATCCTGTAATGATATCAAAAAGTGGCTACTTTTTATTAAAGCCTGAAGCAGTATCTGAAATTAAAAATCTTATAGCAATTGCGGATGTTGTTACACCTAATATACCTGAGGCTGAAACTTTAGTAGATATGAAAATAGAAAATGAAGAACAAATGGAGAAAGCAGCACAAAAAATAGCTCTTATGGGTGCAAAGCATGTACTTGTTAAGGGAGGACATAGATGTAATGATGCCAAAGATATTTTGCTAAGTGATAATAATTTTGTGGTACTCGAAGGCAGCAGAATAAATACTATAAATACCCACGGAACAGGGTGTACACTATCTTCAGCTATAGCATCCTATTTGGCTCTGGGTTATCGCGTTGAAGAAGCTGCTAAACTATCCAAGGACTATATAACAAAAGCAATAGAAAATTCTTTTTCTATTGGAAAAGGAGTAGGACCTGTAGGTCATTTTGTAGAACTGTATAGAAGGGCAGGAATAGAGAATAGGTAAGAGGTAAGAAGTAAGAGAGAGAAAGGCGGAAATTTTGCGATGCAAAATTTCCGCCTTTTTTAAAAATAAATTAATTTTAACCTATACTTTTTTAGCAGCTGCCAGAACCTCTGCCTGTGGTTATATCAAAACGTGAACCAAAGACACCATTTCTGTGTAATAGTTTTGCATCTTCAAAAAGGAAAGAGATGTCCTTTTCAGCTACAAATTTAATATCTTCTATTACTTTTACCTCATCATCTTGTTTTTGCTCATCCAGAGCAACTCCAAAGGTTGGGCCGCCTCAGCCAAAGCCATCTATCATAAGCCTTACTGCACTTTTATTTCTGCTTTCAAGGGCCTTTTGAAGAGCTTCCTTTGTATTTTCATCAAATGAAATATTCATAAAATCCCTCCTTTACCCCACGGGGGTATGTTGTGATACTATTATTATATTCCCATAAGATTATTATGTCAAATAATTTAAAAAAGCCTCAGGAAAAAAATTTTTTTTGTATATACTTATTCATAAAATGCATATAGTTATGCAATTGTATTAAGAGATGGATTAAAAGTTTTACTTTGGTAAATATAAGATAGAGAAAATTAGCCATATTTAAAATTTTAGTAAAATGTAATATGCGGGAATACTTATGCATTAATGGCTAAAATCAAGTTGTTGACAAGCTTTTACAGCTAAGGTACTATGAAAGTACAAAATTATGAAAATTCGGACTTGTAAACACAAGGACAATATGATATCAGCTTGTTATTGAACCATTGTTGATTGTTAATTGTAGAAAAGGAATACAGGAGGGGTTTTATGAAAATAGTATTAGCATTAGGAGGAAATGCACTTCAAGCTGACCCAAAGGATGCAAGTGCAGAATCACAATTAAGAACTTGCAGGGAAACTGCAAAATCAATTGTAGATTTAATTGAGGAAGGACATACTATTTCTGTAGTTCATGGAAATGGACCACAGGTAGGACAAATTTTGAGTTCTGTTGAAGCTGGACATAAGTCAAACAGTGCTAATGTTTTATTCCCTTTTGACGTATGTGGTGCATTTTCACAAGGATATATAGGATACCATTTGCAAAATGCAATAGCTGAAGAATTAGGAAAAAGAAATATAAATAAAAATGTGGGTACCATAGTTACCCAAGTTATTGTTGATAAAAATGATTCAGGTTTTAAAAATCCTACAAAGCCTATAGGATCTTTCTACAGTAAGGAAGAAGCAGAAGTATTGACTGAAGAAAAAGGTTATGTAATGAAGGAAGATGCAGGAAGAGGCTATAGAAGAGTAGTTGCATCACCAAAGCCAATTGATGTAGTTGAAAAGGATATCATAAAAGGGCTTGTAGATGCTGGAACAGTAGTAATTTCCTGCGGAGGCGGAGGAATTCCAGTAATACTTGAAAATGGTGAGGTTAAAGGAGTTCCAGCAGTTATAGATAAAGATTTTGCTGCTGAAAAGTTAGCTGAAATACTAGATGCAGATGCTCTAGTTGTATTAACAGCAGTTGATAAAGTTTGTGTAAACTTTAATAAGCCAGATCAAAAGGCTATTGATGTGATGAGTCTTGAAGAAGTTGATAAATATATTAATGAAAAACAATTTGCTCCTGGAAGTATGCTCCCTAAAGTAGAGGCCTGCAAGAAGTTTGTTCAGTACAATAAAAATAAGATTGCTATAATAGCTTCACTTTCAGAGGCAAAGGAAGCATTACAAGGTACTTCCGGCACCAGGATTGTTTTTTAGATAGGAGCCTTAAATGGAAACTGATAGAAAAATAAGAGTCTATAATGAAATAGGTAATCTTAAAACTGTACTCCTTCACAGACCAGGAGGGGAAATAGAAAATTTAATTCCAGAGCATTTATCCAGATTATTGTTTGATGATATACCATTTTTGAAGGTTGCAAGAAGTGAACATGATAACTTTGCAAAGGTGCTTTCAGACAATGGAGTAGAAGTACTTTACGTTGAAAATTTAGCGGCTTTAGCTGTTAAGGACAAAGAGGTTAAAGCAAGCTTCTTAAATGAAGTAATAGCAGAATGCTTTGTAGAGGATAAGGAAACAGCAAAGCTATTAAAGGACTTTTTGCTTCAGCTGCCAGAAAAAGAGATGATAGATAAAGTAATAGCTGGTACAAGGAAAAAGGAAATTGGCTTAAGTGAAGATAATGATGATTATCCATTTATTATGGAACCAATGCCAAACCTTTACTTTACAAGAGATCCTTTTGCTTCAATAGGAAGCGGGATAACGTTAAATTCCATGAAGAACAATATTAGAAGAAGAGAAACTATTTTTGCAAAATATATTTTTAAATATCATCCTCAATTTAAAAATTCCAACATCCCACTCTGGTATAATAGAGATGAAGAATTCAGTATAGAGGGTGGAGATGAATTAGTTCTATCTAAGGATGTATTGGCTATTGGGCACAGTGAAAGAACAAGTGTAGAAGCTATTAAAAAAGTAGCTAAAAATCTATTTGAAGCTAATGAAAGCTTTAAGACAGTGCTTATGTTTGATATACCAAAGTCAAGAGCATTCATGCATCTTGATACAGTATTTACAATGATTGATTATGATAAATTTACTGTACATGAAGGTATAGAAGGTAATTTAAAGGTAAGTGCTATAAGCTATGATGCTAAAAATAAGGAATTATTAATAGAAGAACAAGAAGATAGCCTAGAAAGAATTCTTTCAAAATATTTAGAGAAGGATATTACCTTAATCAGATGCGGCGGTGGAGATAGAGTAATATCAAGAAGAGAACAATGGAATGACGGGTCCAACACTCTTGCAATAGCTCCTGGAAAAGTTATAACTTATGAGAGGAATTACATTACTAATGAAATTTTAGATAAACATAATGTAAATGTATTATCCATACCTTCAGGTGAACTTAGCAGAGGAAGAGGCGGCCCAAGATGTATGTCCATGCCACTGCATAGAGAAGAAATATAATATCAATATAATAAGTTAAATTAACAAAAAATAATTTTGTATTGTTTAAATAAGGAGGAACTAAAATGTACAATTTAAGAAACAGAAGCTTTTTAACTCTTTTAGACTACAGCCCAAAGGAAGTAGAATTTCTACTAGACTTATCATCAGAATTAAAAAAGGCAAAATATGCTGGAACTGAACAACAAAAATTAAAGGGAAAGAATATAGTTCTACTATTTGAAAAAGACTCAACTAGAACAAGATGTTCTTTTGAAGTAGCAGCATTAGATCAAGGTGCTCATGTTACATATCTTGGACCATCAGGAAGCCAAATGGGTAAAAAGGAATCTATAGCAGATACAGCTAGAGTACTTGGAAGAATGTATGATGGTATCGAATATAGAGGATTTTCTCAAAAGACAGTTGAAGATTTAGCTAAGTATTCAGGAGTACCAGTATGGAATGGTTTAACAGATGCTGACCATCCAACTCAAGTTCTTGCTGACTTTTTAACTGCTAAAGAACATTTAAATAAGCCATATAACAAAATGGTATTTGTATATTCAGGAGATGGAAGAAATAACGTTGCTAATGCATTAATGATAGGTGCAGCTAAGGTTGGTATGGACTTTAGAATAATTGCTCCAAAGTCATTATTCCCAACTGAAGAGCTGCTTCAAAAGTGCAGAGAAGCCGCTAAGGAAACAGGAGCAAAGATAACTGTAACTGACAATATAGCAGAAGGCGTTAAGGGAGCAGATGTAATTTACACAGACGTTTGGGTATCCATGGGAGAACCAGACGAAGTTTGGGCAGAAAGAATAAAACTATTAAAGCCATATCAAGTTAATATGGAAATGTTAAATATGACTGGAAACCCAAATGTTCTATTTGAGCACTGCTTACCAGCATTCCATGATTTAAAAACAAAAGTAGGTATGGATATCTACGAGAAGTTTGGATTAAAAGAAATGGAAGTTACTGATGAAGTATTTGAAAGCAAGCATTCTGTAGTATTTGATGAAGCTGAAAATAGAATGCATACTATAAAAGCTGTTATGGTAGCAACATTAGGAGCATAATTTAATTTTTTAAAATACCCTTGGATTTTAATCCAAGGGTATTTTTTGCATTTTTTTAGAGGTTTAAGAGAAACTAACTATTGCTAGAGAAAATTTGAGTTAAGAACTACCCCGGACACTTGCCGGTGAGAATTGGCGCCAATAAGTTATCCAGTGTGACCAGTGGAAGGAGAAAAATATGCAGTACCTACTATTGAAGAACTGTATTTTAACAGATACAGATAGCGGGAGAGAAGACAAAAAGGATATTCTAATTGAAGGTAATAAAATTAAGCAGATAAAAGCAAGTATAGATTTTGAAGGTGAAAATTTAAGAGTTGTTGATGTCAGAGAAAATAGAGTTATGCCTGGTCTTATAGATTGTCATACTCATATGGGAATTATTGAAGAAGGTACTGGAAAATTAGGTCTAGATAATAATGAGACCTCTGGGCCCGTGACTCCTCACATAAGAGCACTAGATGCAGTAAACCCCTTGGATATGGCTTTTCCGGATGCAGTAAGATCGGGGGTTACCTGCGTTATGTGTACTCCAGGCAGTAATAACGCTATTGGAGGGCAGAATCTTACTATGAAAACCTATGGAAATATTATTGATAAAATGGTAATTCAAAATCCCTTAGGGATTAAAATTGCCTTTGGAGAAGATCCTATGGGCACCTATGGAACTAAGGATAAATGTCCAGTAACTAGAATGGGAGTTGCAGCTCTTATAAGGGAAACCTTTATGAGAGCTCAAGATTATATGGTGAATAAAGAACAGGGAAAAATTTTGGAAAGGGATATGAAGCTTGAAGCAATTATTCCCGTTTTGAAAGGCCAACTCTATGTGCGAGCTCATGCACATAGAGCAGATGATATTGTGACTGCTATAAGGATAGCAGAGGAATTTAACATACAGAAGCTGGTTATTGAGCATGGTACGGAGGCAAATAAGGTAAGTGAATATCTTGTAGAGAAAAAAGTACCTGTAGCTTTTGGCCCTATGCTAACTCCAAGAATAAAAATGGAGCTCATATCCAGAGATTACAGTGCTGCACTGCATTTAGTTGAGGCTGGAGTAAAAATTGCCTTGATGACGGATCACCCTTATAACTCTATTGATCAGCTTAGGGCAGTAGCTATTCTGGCTGTATCTGAAGGACTTAAATGTACTGATGGTATTAAGGCAATAACAAGCTGGCCCTCAGAAATATTAGGTCTGCAGGATAGGCTGGGGAAAATTAAAGAAGGATATGATGCGGATATAGCTGTATATACTGGAAATCCAATGGATATAATGTCTAGGGTAATATTAACTATTATTGATGGAAATTTAGTTTATATTAATGACAGGCATAAGCATAAAGTGAATATAAGTGAAGAAAAATAATTAAAAAGACCTAACTAATAATATTAATGTTATTAGTTAGGTCTTATTTTGTCGAATAAAGTCATTTACATTGGTATAATATTGAACTTTGTGAATTTTAACTGGAATGTTTTTTCAAAAAATTAGCTGAAATAATAATTGCCATATATTTGTCCTTAAAAATGTCGACTAAAAATGACGAAATATTGCAAATTGCATATAAAGTATTTAAGAAAAATGACGAAATAAAGACAAAGAACTTTATTATGATGAAGGGAAGGATAATAGATGAATAAAAAGATGAAATTGGGAAGTCAGATTATTATAATAATGTTTATAGCTGTACTTATTCCAACATTGGCTATTTCGGGTATAAACTTTTATAGGGAAAAGGGAACCGTGGAGAATACCTTTTCTGTATCGACAGCAGATAATGTTAACAGAGTTTCAGAGGTAATAAAGGGTATAGCTAAAAGTAATATAGAATCTATTGATATGTTATCAAAGGATCCTAATGCTTTAGCAATATTAAATAATCCAGATAGTGAACAGTGGCTTAAAAAGTCCTTCCAATCATTTTTGGATACTCATAAGGATGTAGTTAGTGCATATTATGGTGTAAAAGACGGCAAGATGATGCTAATGCCAGAACAAAAGCTTCCAGATGGGTATGATCCTAGACAGAGGGATTGGTATAAAGAAGCAGTAGATAAAAAAGGACAAGCAATTATTACTGCGCCTTATGAAGATGCTGCAGAAAAAGGAAAGTATATTGTTACTTTTGCTAAGGCAGTGCCAGATGAAAAGAGCGGGGATATCATAGGTGTTGTAGCAATAGACGTAAAGCTTAGTACATTATCAGAGTCCATAGCATCCATGAAGATAGGACAAGACGGCTATGTAGCATTGCTTGATCCAAGTGGTAAGGTTATAGCACATAAGAATAAGGATTTATTAAATAAAGATTCTAAGAGTGAAACATGGATTGATAGTGTTATATCAAACAAAGAGGGCAAAGGAAAAGTTGCTATTGGAAACCAAAATATGATTTATAGTGTAATGCAGGACAAGGCTACTGAATGGAAGATAGTTGGACTTGTTCCAGAAAAAGAGCTTCTTGATCAGGTAGCTCACAGCAGAAATTTATCATTGATGATTGGGCTTATTTCATTAGCATTGGCTGCTCTAACAGGGTATATCTTTTCTAATAGCATTGTGAAGCCATTGAAGAAGATTGTAGTTGTACTTGATAGAATTAAACAGGGTGATTTTACAGTTAAGGTAGCAGAGGATAAGAAAATGAGCCATGAGCTTGCGGTTATTACTGAAGCTACAAATGGCATGATTAATGATATAGTTAACATGATGCAAAGTGTAACAGCCACTTCTTCAAAGATTAGGGAGTCATCACAATCACTAGCAGCTATAACTGAAGAATCTAATGCCATAGGTGATGAAGTATCAAGAGCCGTTCAGGAGATTGCAAATGGTGCTACAAACCAAGCTTCAAGTTTGGAAGATAGTGCTGAGGCTGTAGGCATGCTTGGAGAAGAAGTTAATAAAGCCATGGATGATTCAAAGGATATGGTTAAGGCTTCATTTGAGGTAAAAGAGCATACTGAAAATGGTATGAAGCTAGTTCAGAACTTAACTACTACTTTTGAACAGACTTCTCAGGCTAATTTGGAATTAGCTAAGGAAGTTGAAATACTTTCCCAAAATTCTAATAAGATTAGTTCCATAACAGATACAATAACTGAGATTACTGAACAGACAAACTTACTTGCTCTTAATGCCAGCATAGAAGCTGCAAGAGCAGGAGAGGCAGGCAGAGGCTTTGCTGTAGTTGCTGATGAGGTAAGAAAGCTTGCTGAACAATCTTCAGTTTCTGCTTCAGAAATCAATACAGTGATTATAGAAATTAAAAATAGCATAGCTGCAGTACTTCAAAGGATAGAAATGAATAAGTCCTTAAATGCTAAGACAGTAGAAAGCATGGATGTAACAAGCTCTAGCTTTGAAAGCATTGAAAATGCAATAAAAACACTTGAAGTAAATATAAACAAGGTTAATGGTGCATTAGAACAAATTAATTTAAATAAAAATACTGTTGTTGGAAAGATAGATGAAATTGCTACAGTATCCCAGGAAACAGCAGCATCAACTGAGGAAGTAAGTGCTTCATCTGAAGAGCAACTAGCAGGACTACATGAGGTTACAGCTTCTGCTGAAGCTCTAAGTAACTTGGCTGAAGAATTAGATACACTAGTAAGTAAATTTAAAATATAGTTTTTTACAAAAGATAACCCCTCTAGCAGACTTTTATAGTCTGCTTTTTTGTTTTAAAAAATATTAGACTTAAAAAATTGTACATAAAGCTGTAACTTTTTATTGATAAATTTTTTAAACGATTTGAATATTATAAAAGTAAAGAATATATAGCAATAAGCTATTTACATAATATGGATAATAGTGGCTAATGTGTTATAATAGAATATAAAAGTAATAAATAATAGGGGGGGTTAATAATGGAAAAAAAGAACAAGGAAATAGTTAAGCACGGGGTAACCTTTGGAACATGCCTTGCTATGGTTATATCCTATACTACTTGGAAATCTATAGGTTGGGCTATAATTCACGGATGCCTAAGCTGGATTTATGTAATTTATTTTTTTGCAAAATATTATCATTAAAATTAAAACAAAAGGGTCCATTTTTGTAGTTAATTATATATTGGGGGAATAAATATGAAAGAGAATGATAGAATACATAGAGAAAAAGCAACTATAGAGGAAATGATAACGCTATATTGTAAAGATAAACATTCAGAAGAGGAATTGTGTGAAGACTGCAAAGAGCTTTTGGATTATGCTGATAAGAGACTAAGCAGCTGTAAGTTCGGTATAGACAAACCAGTGTGTGGAAAGTGTACGGTACACTGTTATAAGCCAGCTATGAGAGTAAAAGTTCAAAATGTAATGAAGTATTCTGGGCCTAGAATGATATTCTATCATCCTAAATTAGCTGTAAGGCATTTTATGGATTCATTAGTTAAAAAAAAGGTGACAAATTTATAAAATATGGTATGTTTATATTATAATAACAAATGAAAGATGAGGATTGGTTTATGAAGAAGAAGGAGTTAGGTCTTGGAATTGCTGCTGCATATTGTTTAGCAGCTGCTGGAGTGTATGCATATAAAAAGTATAGTAAGAACAGGAAGAGAAGGTTCTACGTAGAACTAGGAAGAGGTGTAAAGATTAAAAGAGGCACTATTATACCTATTAAGAATAAATTCACCTGGAATGCAGAAACAGATGAAGTAATTTCAACGGAAGAAGTTTAGGCTCTTTTCTCAATATCATAATACCCTCTTAAGGAGTTGTATACTAGTGAATATTCAAATTTTTGGTGTGAGCAAGTGCTTTGATACAAAAAAGGCAGAAAGATATTTTAAAGAGAGAAGAATAAAATATCAATTAATTGATTTGCTGCAAAAGGGAATGAGCAAAGGAGAGCTTCAAAGTGTTAAAAGCGCTGTGGGACTTAAAGATTTAATAAATAGCTCTTCTAAAGAGTACGAAAAACTCAATATAGCACACATAATGAGTGATCAAATAAAAGAAGAGCTGCTTCTAAATAATCCAAAGCTTTTCAAAACTCCTGTAGTGAGGAATGGAAAGCAGGCAACCGTAGGCTATCAGCCGGAAGTTTGGAAGGCTTGGGAGTAAACTGTGCTAAAAATTAATTTAACTAACAAGTAAATTGAACCTTTTTATAAAATCCTCTGTCTTTATTTGAGTCAGAGGATTTATTTTATGGCTATGAATGCATATAAGGGGGCATTGAGTTTTGATTGAGGAAAGTATTATAGAAAAAGCTAAGGAAGGGGATAAACAAGCATTTAGAACTATCTTTCATTATTATGAGCAAAAGGTTTTTAGTACTGCCTATTTCATAATGAAGGATAGACAGCATGCTGAAGATGTAGTTCAAGAGGTTTTTCTAAAAGTATATTTAAAAATACATAAGCTGCAGAATAACAAGGTGTTTGAAATTTGGCTTTATAGAATTACGGTTAATTTATGTTCCTCTTTTTTTAGAAAGCTAAATAAGTTCAGCACTTCATCTATAGATGAAAAGATAATGGTAGAGGACTTTTTAATAAGTGAAAAGTTCAGCCTCCCAGATAATATACTGATTAGAAAAGAGTTTCAGGAAAAGGTAATGGAGGTGGTTTATTCATTGCCTGTTAAACATAGAACTGTAATAACTCTTTATTACTACAACAATATGAGTATAAAAGAAATAAGCAATATTATGGGATGTTCTGAGGGAACCGTAAAATCAAGACTCTTTTACGGTAAAAAAGAATTGAAGAAGGCATTTGATATGGAAGAAGAAGATAAGGAGGATGCCATATATGAATTTTGATGATATTATTAAAAATTCCTTTGAAGCTGAAGCTGCCAGCATGAAATTGCAAGATAGCAGAAGTATGGAAATTTTAAATGCTGTAGAAGCAAGAGCACAGGCAAAAAAAGCAGGAATAAAATATAAAATATCCAAATTGATTTCAAGAATAAGAGTTGTTGAAATGCTAGAAGTAGCAGCCTTTGCAGCCGTTCTTATAGTAGTGCCATCGGTTGTTTCACATTATAAAAACAGTGTTAAATTGGATGCCAAAATAGATAATAATGCTGCTGCTATAAAAAAGGATAATGGTCTTCACCTATCTAAAGATATAACAAATGGCTCTGGAGTTGAGATTACAATAACTCCACGAAAAAATGCCAGCAGCGATAGTATTAAGATAAATAATGAATACATAAAAAAGCTCACAGATGGAGCTATTAGAAGTGAAGTCAAAGCATTTTTCATAAATGATATTCTAGTAACAGAAAAGTCATCCTTTGAGGACTATAGAGCTAAAGGCTATATTTTAGTGGATGGAGCTAAGGTAGCTCTTGATAAGAAAATTACTGTAAAAATAATTGGAAATAAGGAAAAGATTTATAGTTTTTTTGATGATCCAGAAATATTTGGTGCTTTTTCTAAGTGGTGCGAATTTAAAATTTCTAAAGTTGATGCTATTAATATAGGCAGCTTAGATTCGCAAAAGATAGTAGAAAATTATTTTAAATATATGAATGAGAAAAATAAAGAAAAGCTACTGGAGAATTTAACTGAATGGCATAATAATACCATTTGGGGATTTGAAAATCTAGATTATATTAAAATTTTAAATATAGAGGAAGAGACAAACCCAGCTCAGAAAAAAGGTTATTTATATAATGGAAACGGAAAAATAAATGAAACTACAGAAGAGAATTTAAAAGTATATAGGGTGGAGTATGAAGTTAAATATAAAAAGGATGGAGTAGGACCTCAGGACAGTGGAAAATATACCTGGTGGTTTGATGTGATAAGAAAAAACAGCTCTTCACCATGGCTTATTGATGATTTTGGGGTTTAGGTAGAGGGCAAGAAAATTATAGCTATAAGCTTGGACAAGTTTTTTTAAAATAAGCATATAATAGTATTATTAAACTATGAGACTAAGGGTTGGGGATTAGAGAGTTATGAATAATAGAGAAGTAAAACCAATAAAGAGGTCAAAATTTAGATTGATGCTAGGCAAAAATTATTATGTAGGAAAAAGACATTTACAATGGCTATTTGGCAGAGAGAATTATGCAAATACTAAAGACCATAAAGTAATGCCTTATGTTGTTTTTGCTCATAAAACACTCCTTTTACGAAAGTTAAAAGACGTGGATATGCAATTGCAGTATAATAAAATTACCAACCTGAAAATTGCAGTAGGTAGACTTAATAGTGTGGTAATAAAGCCAGGGGAGACTTTTTCTTATTGGAAGCTTATAGGTAAACCAACATATAAAAAGGGTTATTTAGATGGACTTATTTTATGTGCAGATGGCAGTTTTAAGGCTGGAGTTGGAGGTGGGTTGTGTCAGCTTTCAAACCTAATATTTTGGATGACCATTCATAGTCCTCTAACTGTAGTTGAAAGGCATAGACATAGCCATGATGTATTCCCTGATGTGAATAGAACGCAGCCCTTTGGAACCGGCGCTACTTGTTCTTATAATTATTTAGACCTTCAGATATACAATGGAACAAGCAGTGAATTTCAATTGCTGCTTAACGTTGGAAAGGAATACTTAACAGGTGAACTAAGAAGCTCTGAGCCCTGCAGATATAAGTATGAGGTATATGAAAAGGAACATTCAATAACCCCAGGTTTATTTGGGGGATATATGAGAAATAATCTTATATTCAGAAATGTTTATAATAAATTTGATGAATTGATAAAGGATGAATATATAACAGAAAATCATGCATACATGGTTTATGAGCCGTTTTTGAGTGAAGGAAAGTAAAAGTTTTTTAAAGAGAGGTTTTTTATGGGATTACAAAAGATCAATCAATATTTGAGAAGTGTTGAGCTATGCAGAAGCAAAGTGCCTTCCTTTTCACAGTATCCATTTTGCCTTCAGGCAGTTTCAAGTCTCACAACCCTAGAATTTCATCCTAAGGTTACTTTTATTGTTGGTGAAAATGGTACTGGAAAATCTACGATTTTAGAGGCTATTGCTGCAGCCTATGGCTTTAATCCAGAGGGGGGTACAATAAACTTCAACTTTTCTACAAGATCTACTCATTCAGAGTTACATGATTATATAAAACTTGTAAAAGGTGTTTGGAGAGCAGAGGACGGATTTTTTTTAAGAGCAGAGAGTTTTTACAATTTAGCTAGTAATATTGATGATTTGGATGAAGGTGGACTTGGGGCAAGACTTGTTGACTCCTATGGAGGCACATCCCTCCATGAGCAATCCCACGGAGAGGCTTTTTTATCGGTGTTTATAAATAGATTTGGGGGAAGTGGCTTGTACATTCTAGATGAGCCTGAAGCAGCATTATCTCCAATGAGGCAACTGACAATGCTTTCAAGGCTTCATCAGCTAGTACAGGATAACTCTCAGTTTATAATTGCTACACATTCGCCAATTATAATGTCCTATCCCGATTCGGTAATATATGAACTCAAGAATGGGTATACAGAAGTAGCTTATAAGGATACAGAACATTATCAGATTATGAAAAGGTTTATAAATAATAGCGATAAAATGTTAGATTTACTTATGGAAGAATAGCAGCTCCTTTAAAAGCGGAACTTTTGATGAGTATAGTATCTGTAAAAAGGTATATATTATCATTAGGAAAAGTGAAGAAGTTCCTATGGCAAAGGAGGATTTATATGAAAAGATTTTTAAAGACTATAGTAAGTATTGCAATTGTAATAGTTTCAATTACAGCGCAGATAGCTTATGCAATTGAACCTGAAATTACAGATGCTGTTAGTAACAAACCAGCAGATGAGCAAATGAGTATTGATCAGGCAAAGGCTCAAATTGAGTTTTTTCATAAGGCTATTGATGAATTAGGGGCTCTTACTCCTGAACAGGCAGTTAGAATTTGGGCAAAAGCGGAAGTGACAAGAAATGGAGTTTATCATTATGCTGTAGCCTGTGATGACTTGAAAAATGACATTATAAAACAATGGGGAAAGCCTGAGGATAATTTTTGGATAATAGGTACTTCAAGCCCTTGGGTAGATAAATATGACATTGTTTGCAGCAAAAAAATAAATGACTCAACCTATGAAGTAACAATTAAGTACTATTGGGCTACTTCAGCAGGTCCATCAGAACCTACCACTTCTACTCTGCTTATAGTAAAGGATAAAAATAAATGGTGTGTAAAGGAAGTTAAATAACTTATAAAAAACCACTTAATCTATTGTAGATTAAGTGGTTTTTTATATTAGGCTTCTTTTACTATTTCAACCAGCATTTTAGCTGAGTTTATTAAATCTTCTATTCTTATGTATTCTTCAAGGGTGTGCGCCTTTTCCATTCCTACACTTAAAACTACAGCCTTTATACCGTTAGCATTTAAAATATTGGTATCACTGCCTCCGCCAGTAGAAATAACTGAAGGTTCAATATTCATGTTAGTGAAAGCTCTCTTTAATAAGTTTACTATTTCATCATTTTCATCCACAGAAAAAGCACCATACATTCTCTGAGTTTTTATTTCTACCTCAGCGCCAAAATCCTCAGCAGCTTTTTTAAAGGTATCTACCATATGTTTTGTCTGAGTATCCAGCTTTGAGTTACTTAAGCTTCTTGCTTCTGCAAATATTTCAAGTTCTGGCATAACTATATTTGTAGCTATACCGCCCTTTATAATTCCTATATTAGCGGTGGTTTCCTCATCTATACGAAGCAGCTTCATGTTTTCAATAGCTCTAGCAGCAACCATAGCAGCACTTATGCCTTTTTCAGGTTCTACTCCTGCGTGTGCTGGCTTTCCTTTTATTTTAACTTGAATACTGTCCTGTGCAGGAGCCTTAACTATTATTTTGCCTGGAGCACCGCCTCCATCTAATACAAAAGCATATTCAGCATTAATTTTAGAATAATCTAGGTACTTTGCACCAAACAAACCAGCTTCCTCCCATATGGAGAAAACAATCTGGATATCAGCATGAGCTATATTGTTTTCCTTAATTAATCTTATAGCTTCAAGAATAGCAGCAATGCCGCCCTTATCATCTGATCCTAATATGGTAGTTCCATCGCTTTTTATAATGCCATTTACTTCATCAATGATAGGAGTTATTCCCTTACCAGGGCTAACAGTATCCATATGAGAGCTGAATAATACAGCTTTTCCAGGTCTAGTTCCCTTTAAGGTTGCTATGATATTACCAGTTTCGCCACCGGCTTTAACTCCTGCATCATCAACGTAAACTTCTAGACCAAGCTCCTCTAATTTGTTTACTAAAACTTTAGCTACAGAACCTTCTTTAGAAGTTTCACTGTCTATTTTTATCAGCTCAATAAATTCGTCTAGTAATCTTTTTTCATTTACCATATTGCTTACCCCCTAAAAATAGTTATGGATTAAATAATATCTAAATTTAACGCGTTAAAAATTTATTAGTACTTTTGTAAAAAATTATGTTACCATCTATAGTATAAAGAATAATTGTCATAGTTAAAAGTGACAGATTTGCTAAAATAAGAAGGTACAGAGAAGGGGAGAAAGCAATATGGTTTCCTTTACGCCGCTTTTAGATAATACAATGGAAAAGCCCATTTATTATCAGCTATATGAGTATATAAAAAATGAAATAATTAGTGGGAAAATTAAAAGTGATACGAGACTGCCTTCCTTAAGGAAGCTATCTAAGTACCTCAGTTTAAGTAAAAATACCGTAGAAGCGGCCTATCAGCAGCTTTATGCAGAAGGCTATATTGAAAGTGTGCCTAAGATAGGCTACAAAGTTGTTGATATTAAATCTGATCTATATAAAATGCAAAATTCAAGTAGCAGAGGGATTATAAGCTATGAGAAAACTCCTGCTGTAAGGAGCTATAAGTATGATTTTACACCTAAGAACACAGATAAGACTTGCTTTGATATAGCTGTCTGGAAAAAGCTATTCAATTCTGCATTAAATGAAGAAGGTACTAATTTCTTTTCATACGGTGACCCTCAAGGGGATTATGAGCTGCGAGAGGAGATAGCAAAATATATCTATGAAAATAGAGGGGCCAATTGCCATCCAAGTCAAATAGTTTTAGGTGCAGGAACACAGTATTGTTTAAGCTTTCTTTGCCAAATGCTTAGACCTAATTATGATACTGTAGGTATGGAGGACCCAGGCAGTGATAAGTTTAGGTTTATATTTGAAAGACATCAGTTTGAAGTTAAGCCTATTGCTGTCCACGATCAGGGAATTGATATAAAGCAGCTGGAGGAGAGTAAGAGCAAAATAGTATTTGTAACTCCTTCAAATCAATATCCAAAGAGTATTGTGATGTCTGTAAGTAATAGACTTCAGCTTTTAAACTGGGCAGAGTGCAATGATGGAATCATAATAGAGGATGACTACGACAGCGAGATGAGGTTTGCTGGAAAGCCTGTACCATCCTTAAAAAGCCTGGATAGCGGCGATAAAGTTATTTACTTAGGCTCCTTTTCTAAGGTACTCCTTCCTGCTGTTAGAGTAAGCTATATGGTGCTGCCAAAATGGCTATTAGAATTATATTTAGAAAAGTTTAGCTTGTATGAGCAGACAACCTCAATCTTTAATCAAAAGGCCCTTGCTCGTTTTATGAAAGAAGGCCACTTACAGAGCCATGTTCGCAAAATTAGAAGACATTATCAAAACAAATATAATACCATAACAAAAGCAATTCAAACTCACATGGCGGATAATGTAAAGCTTATAAGCACCAGCGCGGGGCTTAGGGTTATTTTAGAGCTCAAAACTGATTTGTCTGAGGCTGAAGTTATTAAAATGGCTAGAGGTGCAGGTATAGATATATGGCCAATTTCAAAATACTATATGGGGCATAATAGCACAGAAGAGAGTGGAAAGGTTGTGGTTATTCTTTCATATAGAGGCATTCCAATAGAACACATAGAAGAGGCTATAATAGCCTTGAAGAAGGCATGGTTTGATAATTTTAATTGAGTTTTTTCAAGGGCAGCTCTTTGTGTAAGCTGCCCTTGAATACTTATAAGTAACTTAGATTTATTTCAAATTCTCAGTTCTTATTATATATTCATCGCTATTGTATAAGAATGTCTTTTCATAAGTGTCTATAGTAAATGTGTTGCAATTCTTGTCTTCTACTTCATATTTAATTTTTGTTAAACCTTCATCTAGGTGATTTTCTTTGTATAAATCTTTAATATTAGGTATTTTTGATGTTAAGTTATTATAAACTTCATCTCTTTTTTCTTGATCCTTAAATTGAATTCTTCCAAAGTTGCCTTCAGATTTGGAAGGAGTATTGAAGGACAAGAGCATGTTTTCAATTGTTCTGTTTTTAGAATCAAATTCAAAGGAATATTCTATTGAGCTCCCTTTATTCTTTGCTGAAACTAGAGTAAATTTATCCCCATTGAACTCATATTCTGCTGGCAGCTTATTTTTATCAATAGTATATTCTTTTTTGCTTCCATTTGAATAAGAGACCTGTGCACCAATAAGCTTTAGGCTTATTTCCTTTGGCTTTTTATAATAAATAGATTTTAATTCAATGCTATTTTCCATAGGAATAGAAGCAAACATATTTCTATTATAGTATTCATCATCCATTTTTATGGAGAATATAGGGTTAAACAATGTAATATTTTTATCTGAAGGAGTGAAAGCATAGTTAACATAGGAATTTAATATTCCTTCCTTAAAAGTTGTAAGCTTTAAAGTGCCTATATCAAGTGATATTTCTTTGTCTAGCTTAAAGGTTCTTATTTTCTGAAGTGGTATTTGAGCTTTTATTGTCCAGTCTACAGCCATATTTTTTTCTTTTATTATTAGGCCTTTAAGCTTTGTAAAAAAGGACTTTTCTTGATTTTGAAGATGGTCAATTTTATTTATGTTTATTATAATAGGGTTATCCTTCATGTATGCAATTACATCCTTAGAGCCAGATATATGAAAAAATCTTTCAGTTTCAGAATCTAGAGTTCCTGGGAGGGAATACCCATAGTCTCCAAGCCAAGAATTATCTTTATCCCTAACATTTATGCTGCTAATATAATAATCGGGATTAGAAACATCGTATATAACCATAATACCGGTCTCGTCTGCTAGAATTTCTTTAAATTTAAATTCCGTATTTTTATACTTAAAGCTTTTATCAATTTTATAAGTATCCTTGTGTTCTCTTGCTAAATCAATTTCTTGCTTGTAAGGTATGCTTTTAACATGGTTGTTATATGCAAGCACGGAGGTTGGCACTATTAATGCAAAGGTTATAGCAAAAGCTATAGAATATATTTTCCTTTTTTTATTCTTCTGCTGAAGGTGTTTTCTAAGCTTTCCTTCAACATTATTCATTAAATCTTCAGGAATCATAGAATCATTAATATTCATTTTCAATCCTCCTATTCTTAATTCTTAAAATGTTAAGGCTTCTATAAATCTTTGTTTTCACGGTGTTGATAGGAATATCCATTATGTATGCTATTTCTTTTAATGAATAATCCTTTAAATATCTAAGTACGATAATTTCCCTATCATCATCTTTAAGTTTGCTTAAAAGATTTTCAATTATAATTTTATCTTCTACTGAAGAATAAGAAAAACTATCCATAAGTTCTTGCATTTCTTCCTCACAGCAGGAGGTGCTTTTAAGCTTATAATTTTTTCTACATACATTCACAAGAATTGAGGTGAACCATGCAAAAAACTTATTTGGTGTATGCAGTTGCTTTATCTTTTCAAATCCTTTAATTGCAGCATCAGAAATGCAATCCTCTGCATCATAGGAATTTTTAGTATAGGCCATAGCTATCCTATAGAATAAATCCTGTTTTTGCTTTAAAAGCTCCATATAAGCAGAGATATCTCCAGCTTTACTTTTTTCAATTAGTGTTTCAATATCCATTAGCATACCTTCTTTCAAATGCTGCAGCATTTTATTTTCATAGGTTAGATAAATAAGCTTAATAAAAAGTTTCAACTATTTTCACTTGATGGAAAATATATTATAAGTATAATATATTTTGGAAGATATTGATATTTAATTGATGCTTACATTGAGAGCGTTATATAAAAATGAATATTTCTATATAATGGAACGTTTACATAAATTTTTAATTTGTAGTTTGTCTTTTATTTAACGTTCAAATGGTTTATAATATGTCTATTAACAATAGAATAGTGGAGGATGCCTTGGAAAAATTAAATAAGTCTAAAACTAAGCTGCCAGATGAAATTATTGAAGCTATTCTTTTAGCAAGGGATAAGACAGACTGGAAGAAGAGAAATGATGCTGTTAAATTACTTAAAAGCTATAAATGCAGTGAAGTAAGGGATTTACTATGGGAAATAGCTTTGAGGGATAAAATATTAGTAGTAAGAAGACAAGCCTATCTAATTCTTAAGGGTTGGGGAGATAGGATATATTTTATTGATACGGGAAAACCTTATACTTGTACGGAAATTAAAAAGACTTTGGAAAAAGTGAGAAAGAGGCTTAAAGATTGTAATATAGATATAGAAGAGTTTAAATGCGCTCTTAAAAAGGTTGACCCAGAAATGTATGACGTTATGCTTTATGAAAAAAAACTAGAGAATCTTTTAAAAAAAATGGAAATTAATAAACAATAAAGAGGTGCAGATTATGCGCCTCTTTTATCTTGAAATGAATACTATGTACATCGTGCACCACGAGTCGGCAATTAACCTACCAGCGCTTCTAATCCAGTTAGCTCAAACCAAGTTTATCCATGGCAAACAAAAGTGTTCACTTACCGCTGCTTCCTTCCGGACCTGACGGAATTCATGAGCTTTTGCTCCAGGGGACTAAGTTCTCAACACTTCTTTGATTAGGCCAACCTGACAAGATAAAGCCTATTCGAGGAATTCGATCCTGCTATAGCGGATTGCAGGTTACAGGGCACCGCTAGCTCCCCATCTAGCACGAAGATAATTTTATTTAGGAACACTGTTCCTTGGCGGAGAGAATGGGATTCGAACCCATGCTACGGGATACCCGTACTAACGGTTTAGCAAACCGTCCTCTTTAGCCACTTGAGTATCTCTCCATAAAAATAATTGAGTATATTAACTCATAGAGCAGGCAGTTAACCAGCTTAAGGTTGTTAGCTTTAAGTAACTGTTTCCCCTGCTGGAATTACATAATATCATACATAACTTAAGCATACAAGTGTAGTGTTTATGGCAATTCATAATGAATGTGGAAAGTATTTTGGAATATTATTAAAGTTTTTAGAAGTAAAAAAGTACACCTCAAAATGCTATAGCGTTAACATTTGGGGTGCACTAAAAAGTATTTTCTTATATTAATGTTTTATAGTCTTAGGATCTATTTGGGTATTGTTAACTGGAACATTCTTAGGTGCTTCCATTTTTCCCTGTACTATCAAATAGTTAAAGATTTCATCAAAGAGATCTTTTGCTGCTGGAGCTGCAGTTTGTCCAGCGTAATATTTTGATTCATCAGGTTCATCTACAGTAATAACCATAGATATTTTAGGGTTGTCCACTGGAGCCATACCTGCGAAGGAAGAGATATACTTACCAGCTGCATAGGTGCCGTTTTCTACATTAACCTTCTGAGCTGTACCAGTTTTACCGCCTATTCTATAGCCTGGTATATAAGCAGGCAGACCAACACCTTTAGTAACAACTTCTTCCAGGTTAAGTTTTAATTGATCTGTTAAGCTCTTATCAACTACAGTTTTCTTTCCGAAGTCTGTAAACTTTCTTTCTACTTTATTGTTGTTATTTTCATCTGTATAGGATATTTCTTTCATAATGTGAGGTCTAATCCAAGTACCACCATTAGCAATGGCATTAAAAGCCGCCATATATTGAACTTGAGTTACAGATATACTTTGTCCAAATGCAAAGGTAGCAAGTTCTACAGGACCTATTTTATCTGGTGATAATACTATACCAGAGGCTTCACCTGGCAAATCAATTCCAGTCTTTTGACCAAAGCCCATCTTTTTTGTAAAGTCTACAAGATTTTGTTTTCCAAGCTTAGCACCTAGTTCCATGAAACCAACATTACAGGAATTATCAAGAATTTGAGCAAAGGTTTCAGTGCCGTGACCGGCTGGTTCCCAGCATCTAATAGGGTTAGTGCCTTTAGCCACCTGCAGACTTCCATTACAAACATATTTATCATTTATACCAATCCCAGTTTCTATAGCAGTAGCAGCAGTTATAACTTTGAATATAGAACCAGGTTCAAAGGTGTTTTGCACTGAATTGTTTTTCCACAGGTTTAATATTTCAGCAGAACTCTTTCCAGCAGGAGAAGGGTCGTTTAAATTATAATCAGGCTTGCTAGTCATAGCTAAAATTTCTCCATTGTTTGGATCCATAACCATGATACTTACAGCTTTTGCTTTATTATCAGTAAGGGCTTTTTGAGCCACTTTTTCTGCATAGTTTTGGATTGTGGAATCAATAGTAAGGACAACATTCTTACCATCCACTGGCTTAGTATACATGGACTCTTCGTAAGGGAGCTGATTGCTCTTGCTATCAGTTTCATATATTTTTCTGCCAGCTATTCCGGTTAGGTCCTTATTGTAATACAGTTCAACTCCTGAAAGTCCTACTCCATCCACATTAGTATGTCCAATTACTTGAGACAAGAAATTATCATTTGGATAAAATCTTTTAGTGTCTGAGGAAATTATAATTCCTCTAAGTTTTAGGGCTTTTATTTTATCAATTTCAGGTTTTTCAACTCTTCGTTTTAATATAGCAGATCCAGCTGGAAGACCACTTTTTAGAGTAGAATTCAAGATTTTTGAAACATCTTCAGTTTTCATGTTAAGTATTTGAGCCAGCTGTGGAGCAAGCTCGTCCATAGTCATAGGACTCTTTTGCTTCTTTTCATTGCTTTTTAAGGTATCTCTCAGAGTATTTAAATCTAAGTCAATTCTATAAACGTCGGCACTTACTGCTAGTTCCATGCCGTTTGTATCTAATATTTTTCCCCTTCTTGCATTTATTTTAATTTCACTAGTTTGCTGTTCAGCAGCTATAGCTTTATATTCTGATGATTTGAATAACATAAGGTACCCTATTCGTAAAAATAAACCTATGAAAAAACAAGAAATAACTAAACATACCGATATAGCCTTAAATTTTTTTGCTGATTTTTTTGTAAGCTTTTTTTTACCCAAGATATTTCTCCTTTCACTGGTCACAAGTGGCAATCTATTCTTGTCGGTTCCCACCGACAGGTGCCCGTAAAAGTCCATTTAGGACTTTTTTCTCTTTTCACTCGAAACACTGGGTAACTTATTCGTGCCGGTTCCACCGGCAAGTTACCCGTAAAAGTCCATTTAGGACTTTTACCTCCTTGTATAGAACATACTGTTCATAAAGATATAAAGCCTTAGCATTATAAAATAATTCATTCTAAAATTTTACACTTAAGTTTTAGTATCATTAAAAAATAAATAATACTATGATTATATATAATACCATTTATTTATAATAATTTCGATAAGCAGATATTATATTTTTAAAATTTATTAGTTTTAATTGCAAATTAATCTATATTAATATATAAGCGAAAATATTTATTTTCTGCATCTCCATTTGACATTTATTGAATTCTCGTGTGGGGAGTATTGTAAAACGATTTTTCTTAACAGAAGCTGTTTTCTTGGTATAATTTATGTAAGATGTAAATAGGGGATGAGAAAATGGACTTACACAAGTTAGATGTTGTTTTAAAAATGGATGAAAAGAGTTATAAAATAGATATAGATTTGCAGAATAGTGTAAGGGATTATATATTAAATAATATTAAACTAATAATAGATGAAAGTTCTAATACTTTGAATATTTCACTATTGAATTGCAGTGAGAAAGAAGCGTGCTTAAATAGCCTTAGTATTCATTTAGCCACATTTAATTTTGACCATAATGCTGCTTGTGTTTTAAACAATGAAGACCCTTCAAAAAAAATAGAGTTTCAACCTTTGGAGGAAAGTAAATCCGCAAAAGAATTTATTTCATACCTGTTTGGAATGATATTGGAGGAAGAGTTCTCAAACAACTACCTCTTTGCTTTTTTATGCAGTCATACTTCCAAAGTATGTATAAAGTACATAATAAAGGGAAATCATGTTAAAGTATATGCTGAATACGTTTTTGGGGTTCATAAGCTGCTTCCAAATGAAAAGTTAAAACTAGATACTCTGTACATAACAGAAGGAAATGATCCGTTTCATTCCTTCAATAAATATATGGATGCTATTGCTGAAAATTATGAACTTAATAAATTGACAAGGCAAAATACTAAAAAAGTAATTGAAGAGGACAATAATGATAAATATAATTTTTTGTTTACAAAAAAACCTTGCAGTTATTCAATAAAAATAAATGGTAAACCCATAAGTATAAAGGTTGATAAGGAAAAGTTGTACCCAATAGATATATCTACTAAGGATGGAAAGCTCATAATCTTTGAAAGGGTGCAGCAGTTAAAGGAAAAGGACAGCAATAATGTTCATATTGAGCATGTTAGTAGTTATTTAGAGGGGCTTTTAGAGTTGAAAATATTAAATTCATATTTTCAGTTAAATAGCTTATTGTTAGAACTTAAAAGTGTGTTTGAAGGGATTACATTTTCCTTTGGCAAATGTCCATTAGGAATGGCTATAGGAAACAATGTAATTTTGCAGCAGGAGCTGGAGCTTAGCAGAAAGCAGGGAATATTTAAAAAGTTTTCAAAAAGAAAAGAAAAGTACTATTTAAATTATAATTTCATAATGAAAATGATGCTTAAAAGGTCCATATTAGATTACAAAACTAAATTTAATATAAAAAATACTAAGGTAAGAGCTTTGCTGGAAACCATAACTGGTGATTTAGCTACCAAAATTGACACAGATAGCCAACTGAGAAGTATAAGTAAGGATATTGATAGCAAGTTCGGGGTAATACCCTATTTTCAAAGCGAGGATATATTTGGATTTGTCACAAAAGGCAAAGAGGCAATATATATGGCTGTTTTTAACCTTTCAGAAAATCCTGTAAAATTTTACTGTGATTTATCCACCAAAATGGATCAAATTGATTTGGACGGAGTAGTTAATGAAGTATTTACGGATACGGACTATCTAGTTTCTAATGGGAAATTATATATTAGAAATTTTCCTGCTATGGACTGCTGCTTATTTAAAAAGTCAATTGTTTAGATAAATTTTAAGTTTGTGGAATTTATTGTA
Source organism: Clostridium omnivorum (assembly GCF_026012015.1). Classification (NCBI taxonomy): domain Bacteria; kingdom Bacillati; phylum Bacillota; class Clostridia; order Eubacteriales; family Clostridiaceae; genus Clostridium; species Clostridium omnivorum. The sequence goes on from NZ_BRXR01000001.1 coordinate 2,403,574, forward strand.
TGCATATGATATAATTGTATTTCAAGATTTGTTGTAGGGGGCGAAAACATGATTAGAATTAATATCACCATCATCATTGGAGCATTATTAGCTATAGTTAGTGCTGTTCTGCTTGTAAAAAATGTTCTTATAAGCTATAAGCTAAGTGATAATGGCATAAAGAACTTCGTTTGGGCTGTACTCATTGTGGCCTGCATTTTGTGCAGCGTAACAGGTGTAGTTCAAGGACTAGGGGCGCAGTCCGTATATGAAGATGCTATGAATTCACAGGGCTACTTTAGAGATATGTATTATCGACATATAAATATAGGGACTAGGGCTACTATTTCAGCATGTGTCCTTTTTGTGCTTGAACGTATTTATTTTAATAGAATGAAAGAGTATATGAATATGAAAGTAAAAAATCGTAAGGATGCTTGGAATCTAGATGAGATAACTAATGATATGAAGTAGTATATTGCATGTTAGTATGCTTTGTATTATAATATTGTTAAATTTACAAATAAAGGAGCTTGTTTTATGAGTGAGGTTGTTCTTAACTAACCAATTTAATATTGGAGTCTTAAAATCTTAAAAAGCCTAATGTAATTAGGTCTATTTGTTATGGGGTTTTTAAGACGAAGCTAGGAACACGGATAAGCAAATTCCTTTTATAGTTAGTTAAACATTGCCGTGCTTGTGCACGGCTTTTTATGTCTAAAACTATATACTTTTTGTGGTATAGTTTTTTCATAAAGCTAAGGGGATTAATTAAAGCTGCAGGGAACTTGTGTTCACTGCGGCTTTTTATATTTATGAATGTTTCTAGGTTCTTGACTCCATCAAACTAAGAAATCATGGAGGAGAATAGAAAATGAATAAGGAAACTATTAAAATTCTTGAGTACAATAAAATATTAGAAGCCTTGAAAGGGTATGCATTGTCAGAAATGGCAAAGGAGAGAATTGAGGCATTAGAACCTATGGTAGATATAAATGCAATTGAAAAGCAGCTTAGGGAAACTACAGAGGCTAGGGCTATTATAGATAGAAGTTCAAGTGTACCACTCCATAGTCTTTCAGGAATTAAGAAAATTAAAGAAAAGCTAGGTAAGGGGTCAAATCTTCTTCCAGAGGAGCTTGAAGCAATAAGTACACTTTTAAGGGAAGGCAAAAGGCTTAAAATATTTATGGAAGATAAGGCTTTTGAAGCTCCCATGGTAAGTACCTATGCCCAATCAATATATGAACTTACAGATTTAACTGAGGAGATAGATAGGTGCATTTTTAGGGGAAGAGTAGAGGATAAAGCCAGCGGTGAACTGTGCAAGCTTAGAAAAAAGATTGCTGTACTGGAGGATAGAATAAAGACTAAGCTTGATAGTGTTCTAAGAAATCCAAAGTATAGAGACTACCTTCAAGACAATCTTGTAAGCATGAGAAATGGAAGATATGTAATACCAGTAAAAAGTCAATATAAGCACAATCTTCAAGGAAGTGTCCAGGATATGTCAACCAGCGGTTCTACAGTATTTATAGAGCCTGAACAGGTTAAAAAGGCTCAGGATGAACTTAATATTGCTAGAATTGAGGAGGAAAAAGAAGTATATAAAATTCTTTCTAGCTTAACTGTAATGGTAGAAAGCAGTGAACGAGAATTATCCATCAACATTGAAACTATGGCTAATTATGATTTTATATTTGCTAAAGCAAAGTACAGCAAGACTATAGATGGAAGAGCCGTAAAACTGAATACAAATAAATATATATGCATTAATAGCGGACGACATCCTCTTTTAGGAAGAAGTGCAGTTCCTCTAGATTTTAATATTGGAAATGGTTATAGAAGCTTAGTTATTACAGGCCCGAATACAGGCGGCAAAACCGTAGTGTTAAAAACAGTTGGATTATTAACTATGATGGTTCAATCCGGGCTTCATGTATCAGTAGGAGAAGGTTCTGAATTTGCTATATTTGCAGATATACTAGCAGATATAGGGGATGGTCAGAGTATTGAACAGAGTTTGAGTACCTTTTCCTCGCACATTAAAAATATTATAAGCATAATAAATTGTTCTGATCCTTACACTCTGGTAATTATAGATGAAGTAGGCTCAGGTACTGACCCTGCTGAAGGTATGGGTATTGCAACTGCAGTTTTAGAGGACATTTATAAGAGGGGAGCAACCTTGCTTGCTACTACTCACTATAGCGAGATAAAAGAATTCGCAGAAGCTAGTGAAGGCTTCAAGAATGGATGTATGGAATTTGATATAAATACCTTAAAACCTTTATATAGACTAAAGATAGGAGAGCCAGGGGAGAGTAATGCGCTATATATTGCACTAAGACTCGGCATGGATAAGAATCTAATAGAGAGAGCTCACCAGATTACCTACAAGGAATTTAAGGAATATGATGAGTATAAGCCGCTGGCAGAAGTAGTAGAAACTAAACCTGATTTGCAGCATGAGGAAATGATAAAAAAACTGGAGTCGGCAAGTAAATATGAAGCTTTAGCAAGGGAACAAAAGAAAAAAGGCAGCTTTAATATAGGTGACTGTGTGTATATAAGCACTATGGATAGAACAGGTATTGTATGTGAACTTCAAAATGGCAAAGGTGAAGTAGGGGTTATGGTAATGAAGAAAAAGTTTAAAATTAACCATAAGAGATTGTCCTTATATATAGAAGGAGAAGAACTTTATCCCGAGGACTATGATTTTGATATAGTTTTTGAAAGTGTGGAAAATAGAAAAAAGAACAAAATTATGAATAAAAGGCATGTGGAAGGAATGGAAATAAAAAAAGATTAAAAGAAAGGGTAAATTTTTAAAATACTGCATACCTACTTAGTGTAAGGGCTGAAGATAAAAGTTCAGCACAAAAAGGAGGTATTATTATGGCAGCAAAATCAACCAAAGTCCTAAGTTCCGTAGTGTTAAAAATTAAGACTGGTATCAACGCAAAAGGAGAGAATATCCTTAAGACTGTTAGATACTCAAAGGTAAAGGTAACTGCTTCAGACGAGGATGTTTTAGCAGTAGGAACTGCAATTGGCACACTTCTGGCATATCCGCTTCAAGAAGTTGTCAGAGAAGATCAAAATATTATCATAAATGAATAGGAGTGTGATTTAGATGGCAGATAAGAGTTTAATGATGAGCTTTATGAATGAGCAAGGGAAAAAGGTATCCATAAGAGTAGATGGGGTAAAGGACGGTGTGACTCAAGCTGAAATTTCAGCAGCTATGGATGCAATAATAGCAAAAAACATCTTTGAAACTGCTGGTGGAGATTTGAAAATAAAGGACTCAGCTCAAATAGTTGAGAAAACAGTAGAAAAAATAGCAGTTAAATAATAAAAAAGCAGCTTAATGAAAAGCCTTCAAAGGTTAAATATATTTAATCTTTGGGGGCTTTTCTAAAAAGGTGCTTTATTTATATTTAAATTAATGTGAAAGCAAATATTTTGCTGATATTCCTGGTTCAGTCATTCCTACTGGATCAAGTATTTCGTTAAGATCAGATTCTTTTAATAGACCTTCTTGTATTAATAGCTTTCTAACAGGTTCACCAGTTTTTATAGCAGCTTTAGCTATATTAGCAGCTTTTTTATATCCTACGTGAGGACAAATAGCAGTGATTATTCCAACGCTGTTATCTACTAGTTCTTTGCATCTTTCCTCGTTTGCTGTAATTCCTATGATACAGTTATCCACAAGGGTATTTACTCCGTTAGCTAAAGTCTCTATGGATTGGAATAATTTATAGAATATAACTGGTTCAAAAGCATTTAACTCAAGTTGTCCGGCTTCTGCAGCCATAGTTATTGTCATGTCATTTCCTATAATATTAAATGCAACCTGGCTCATTACTTCAGGTATAACAGGGTTTACTTTTCCTGGCATAATGGAAGAACCATTTTGTTTTGGAGGAAGATTGATTTCTTCAAAGCCTGTTCTTGGCCCTGAGGACATAAGTCTTAAATCGTTGGACATCTTAGATAAGCTTACTGCACAAGTTTTAAGTGCTGAGGATACAGCGACAAAACAATCTACGTTTTGTGTTGCATCAATTAAGTCCTCTGCTTGTCTCAAATCTAAAGCTGTCACACTGTTAAGTGCAGGTACTATTTTATTTAAGTACTCTTCGTCTGCATTAATACCAGTTCCTATAGCAGTACCGCCCATATTTACAACCATTAATTCCTCAGTTACTTTTGTAAGCCTTGCAATATCTCTTTTAACAACAGTGCTGTAAGCTTTGAATTCTTGTCCAAGTCTTATTGGAACTGCATCCTGCATTTGAGTTCTTCCCATTTTTATAACATTGTCATATTCCTTGGCTTTTGCTTCAAGAGCATCATTTAATCTTGAAAGCTGCATTAGTGCCTTTGGTAAAAGCTTCAATGCAGTAATCTTTCCAGCTGTTGGGATAACATCATTTGTAGATTGTCCCATATTTACATGGTCATTAGGATGAACTATATCATAGTTACCCTTTTCTCCTCCAAGGATTTCAATAGCTCTATTTGCAATTACTTCATTTGCATTCATATTGGCAGATGTACCTGCTCCCCCTTGAATAGGGTCTACTATAAATTGATCATGTAAGCTTCCGTCTAATATTTCATCACATGCCTTAACAATAGCAGTTTCTATGTTTCTATCTAAAAGTCCGACTTCTCTATTAGCTATAGCTGATGCTTTTTTTATTTGTGCAAGGCTGTTTACAAACTCCATATGAAGTTTTAAGCCTGTAATATTAAAGTTTTCAGCTGCTCTTAGAGTTTGAACTCCATAATATGCAGTCTTTGGAACTTCTTTAGTTCCTATAGAATCACTTTCTGTTCTAAATCCCATTTGTTTTTCTCCACTGGCTTCTTTTAACATTTTTATACCCCCACCTATTATTATCTTGTCCTCAACAGTTAGTAATTGTTGGGTTCCATGTATTCATTATTTTAACTAATAAATTTTAAATATTAAGCAGACAATTAGTATTGAAATATTTAATTAGTCATGCATAAATATTTCAATAATCTGTTATAAATGCGCATCAATAAACCTTTAATCTGATGATAACTCGCAAATTTATAATAGTAAATAGAACTTAAATAATTCAATATTATTTAAAGTAATAGTGTAATCTTAATTTATAATGTAAAGAAAAGTACTCAATTGACTTTATATTATAAGTATAATAAACTGTGAATTAAAGGTATGATGTAACCGGTTACTAAAATTTTGTGGAAGAGAATAAAAATACAGTAAAATTAATGAAAATATGTAATTAATATCATTGACGGTATGAGGTGGTAATGGGTATGGATAATATTGATTATGAAATTATTGAGCATCTCCAAATGAATGGAAGGGCTTCTGTAAAAAAATTAGCTGAAAAGATATCTTTAACTCCGCCAGCTGTTGCAGAGCGTATTAAGAAGCTGGAGGAAGCAGGGATTATTACAGGGTATAGAGCTATTATTGATCATAAAAAACTTGGATGGAATATTAGTGCTCTAATCAATATTACCTTGAATGCAAACTGCAGAAAAGATTTTCTTGATTTTATAAACGAAGACCAGCATATAGTAGAATGCCATCATGTTACTGGAGAGTTTTCTATGACAGTTAGGGCTATTTTTAAAGAAATGTCAGACCTTGAAGTAATGGTAGGTAAGATCCAGCAGTTTGGAAATACCCAAACTCTTATAATTTTATCAAGTCCTATTGATCATAAAAACATTATTTAGTGTAAAGAGGCTTGTATAACATTGAATTTAAAGGCTTAGTCATTCATCTATAATTAAGATGAGTAACTAAGCCTTTCGTTTTATATCTTATTGTTTATTTTGAAGTGCAAGCAGGGCGTTCAGATTGTCAAAGGAGAAAACTTCTTGGGTATCTTGATTTCCAAAAGCTCCTTTTAATTCTCCCTCTTCTTTAATTTGAAAACTCTTAACTTTGTTTATCATTTTGTTATATAGTTCTTCATCCTTAAGCTCCCTAGCAATAACTGCCCCAATGGAATAGATGGCAGTGGATTCAACATTTGATGCAACTTCTCCACTTTTGATAGTATAGGAAGAATATAATGCTCCATTCTTATTAAACTTTTCCTTTATCCAAGAGACGGAAGTAGAAACATCTTCGCCAGCCAGAAGCTTGTTTTGTATAGTAAGCATAGATAACAACATGTCTGCTGAATCTTCATTTGTATAGGTTCTTTTATCTACTGAATATGATTTTCTGTAGAGAGGCAGTTCGTTCGAGATATAGGCATTACTTAAAAGTTTATCACAATTTGAATAAACTTTTTTCCATCTAAAATCAAGCTCTGATAATAGCATCATGGTTTCTAAATCTAGATAACAAATAGTTGTATTTTTACTTTTTCCATACTGGTCTTTGAAATCAATTAAAAGATTTTCATCTATGGAGTTTTTTAACATGCTTTTGGATAGCTTTACAGCTTGCTTTTTATATTTAAAATCCTTCCATCTGTCATAAGCATAGAACATTGATTTTGTTATTCGTAAATCATCTATAGAAGAAGAGCATTGAGCAATATTTTTCTTATCCTTTTTCCAGCTTACAAGTCCATCTTTTAAGAGCATTTGATTTACAACTATGTTGTAATGCTCATCAAAAAGTGTTTTGTCTCCTTTTTCTACTGCGTAAAGCATAAGAAGTCCTTCTGATTCAGAAAGTACAGCATGCCCCTTTGCTGTATCACCTACTGATTGCACGTCTAAATAGTTAGTATAAATCCCATAATTTTTTTCACTCATGCTATTTGAAATAAAGCTAAATACCGCTGCTTCTTCTGGAGTTTTTGGAACCTGGCTCCACTGTTTATTAATTCTTAGTGGAAGGATATAGCTAATATTTACTACTATAATAATGGCCAAAATAAAAAATATGGTTAATGTAAATAAAATTCTTTTATGCAAAATATTCACCACCTCTCAGTTATTATAAATTAATTTTAAGAGTATTGCTATAAAATTAACCATAATAGGTAATAAATGTTATTCATAGTTTATTAACTTTTTTGAGACATTGCTGTCATATTTGTCAATTAACATTGAAAGTGAAAGAGAACCATAAATTGAATTTTATTCATTCAATTAATATTGAATGAGTAGAAGGGGGTAAAATGGACGTAAGAAGTGTTATTAATAATAAGTATAATAGATATTTAGTAGAACCATTTGATATAATAAAGCTGCAGATTATTCAGCACCTAGATGTGCTTTTATTTTTTGCTTTAGTTATGATGAAGGTTATGTATTATGGAAAGCAAATATCTCCGGATTATTTTAGTGCAGACAGCTTAAGACCTCCGGTGATAGCGTCAATGCTGCCATTTTTAGCAGTGGCATTTTTGTTTAAAGAGAAGAAGAGAACAAACTATTTATATATAATAAATATAATTATAAGTGTTATTTTATTTGCAGATACTGTGTATTTTAGATATTTTAAAGATATAATATCTGTTGCAGCGGTAAGAAACAGTCTTCAGCTTAAGGGGATGGGCTCTACTATAATGAGCTTAATTCAAGGCAAGGATTTTTATTATTTAGCAGATATAGCTGCTTTTGCTCCAATGATTAAAAGTTTCAATAAGCATAAGCAAAATATAATAAATGTTAAGACTCGATTGTTACTTTTTGCTGTAGTTTTATCTTTGGGAATAGGTTTAGATGGTAAATACATCTATGAGCTTTCAAAAGATCAGCCTATGCTTCTTACTACTATGAGCAACAAGGTGTATTTAACTAAGATATTAGGAAATATAAACTTTCATATAATAGATATAAATAATTTTGTAATGAAAGAAATAAACAGCCTTAAACCCTTGCCGAGTGAGAGAAAGAATGAGATAAATTCCTACCTTGACAATAAAAATAACAGTCAAGGAAATAACCTTACTGGTTATGGAAATGGCAAGAACCTAATAATGATTCAAGTAGAAGCGCTTCAGCAGTTTGTGATAAATGCAAAGGTTAATGGTAATGAGATTACGCCTAATTTGAACAGATGGATTAACAAGAGCTTATATTTTGATAATTTCTTTTATCAGGTTGCGGCTGGAAATACTTCTGATGCCGAGTTTATGACAAATAATTCACTATATCCAGCAGCTTCTGGGGCAGCCTACTACATGTATTCAGGTGACCAGCTAAACTCTCTAGCTAAAGTTATGGATCAAAAAGGTTATAATACTACGGCCTTTCATGGCTATGAAGATGGATTTTGGAATAGAAATGTAATGTACAAAACAGAGGGATTCGATAAGTTCAATGGTGAAACAAGCTTTAATTTAGATGAGAAAGTAGGACTTGGATTAAGTGATAAGTCTTTCTTTAACCAATCACTGGATAAGCTTAAGGATATGAAGCAGCCTTTTTATAGTTTTATGGTTACTTTAAGCAGTCACTATCCTTATGATGATGCAAAAGGCTATGGTAATTTTGATATAACAGGTTATGATGGAACACTTTTAGGAGATTATTTAAGAGGAATTCATTATGCTGATGAACAGCTTGGAATGTTCTTAGACAAGCTGGAAAAGGACGGGCTAATGGATAACTCAATTATAGTTCTCTATGGAGATCATAATGCAATACCAAGGGAATATATAGACCAATTATATAAGTTTGAAAATATTAGTAATGCCACAGACCTCCAGTGGTATCAGCTTCAAAAGGTGCCAATGCTTATACATTTTCCTAAGGATCAATACAAAGGAGTAAATCATATTTATACAGGGCAAATGGATGTATATCCTACTATTGCAAATATGTTTAATTTGGATAATAAATACATGCTTGGCAAGGACATAATGAATAGTTCGGAGCAATGGGTTGTTTTCAGAAATGGCTCCTTTACCGATGGAAAGGTATTTTATGTATCTTGGACAAATATTTATTATGATATATCAAGCGGCAGTACTATATTAGAAACTCCTCAGCTTAAGAAGGAAAAGGAAAGGGCTATGAATGAATTAAGCTATTCGGACGATATTTTGAACAGTAATTTGTTAAAAAGCTTTGTGAAATGATACAGCTGTATTATGGAATAAATGAGTTAAAAAATGTTCAAGTTAAATCAATATTTTAGTGAAAAATCCTTTAGATTATTTAATGATCTAAAGGATTTTTTTATGTCTAAATAAATGTAAACGTTTATAATTATGCATAAAGTGACTAGTGTATACGTTATACATTAGAAAAATAGCAATATGAAATTATGAAGCGTATTTAATATCATGTTTCACAAAATATAAACATATGAAATTTTGTATATAAAATCTTTCAAAAAATGTTTGACAACGCATTATTAAAGTGCTAATATCATAAACAAGTGATTTGTAGACATAAAAAACATTCTTATCTTGCATTTGAATATGAAAGAATTGCATATGGAAAATTTCATTATTTATTATAAATATATGGAAATTATAAAATTAAACAATGAATATTTATACATAATCATGTATTTTTAATCATTTTAATGTATTTTTAAACATTTATATTTAAGAATAGGGGGAACTAGGAGTGACAAAGTATATACTAAACAGAATAATTTCTAGTGTTGCCACCATATGGGTGGTAATCACATTAACCTTCTTTTTAATGCATGCAATACCAGGCGGCCCATTTGATGGTGAAAAGAAATTGCCTCCGCAGATTAAAGCTAATCTAGAAGCTAAATTTGGTATGAACAAGCCGTTAATGCAGCAGTATACTACCTACCTAAATAGCTTATTGAAGGGAGATTTAGGTCCTTCAATGACATCAGAAGGAAGAACAGTAAATGAAGTTATTGCATATTCTTTTCCTACTTCTGCAAAACTAGGCGCAGCAGCAATAATATTTGCACTTGTAATTGGAGTTAATATGGGAATCATAGCAGCACTTAAACAAGGTAAATGGCAGGATAACTTAGCTATGGTTATTTCAACCCTTGGTGTAACTGTTCCAAGCTTCGTTATGGCAACCTTCTTCATCTATTTATTTGCAGTTAAGCTTGGCTGGTTTCCGGCAATCGGTTTTGATGGGCCAGAATATTATGTACTTCCAGCTGTAGCACTTGGAGGATATTCAATGGCCTTTATTGCAAGACTTGCAAGGTCAAGCCTTTTAGAAGTAGTAAGACAGGATTACATAAAGGTTGCAAGAGCAAAAGGACTTAGCAGCAGCAAAGTTATATATAAGCATGCACTTAAGAATTCCTTAATACCAATTGTAACCTATATGGGACCTTTGATTGCGGGAGTATTAACAGGCAGCTTCGTTATAGAATCCATGTTTGGAATACCAGGGCTCGGCAGAGAATTTGTACTTAGTATTTCAAATAGAGACTATACTACTATTCTTGGAGTAACAATTTTCTACAGTTCGTTTTTAGTATTTTGTAATCTTGTAGTAGACATATTATACGTGGTAATAGATCCAAGAATAAAGCTGCAGGGATAGGGGTGAACAGAATGGAATTTTCACAGGATTTATTTGATAGAGTAAATGAAGAAGAAAAAAATTCTGAGAATATAGTAAGACCTAGCGAAACCTTCTTTAAAGATGCTTGGAGAAGACTTAAAGAAAATAAGCTGGCAATGTCAGGACTTGCTTTTGTAATATTCATTACGTTAGTTGCAGTATTTGGACCAATGTTTTCAAAATACAATTATTATTCACAGGATTTTAAAATAGCAAATTTAAGTCCAAGTTCAGAGCACTGGTTTGGTACTGATAAATTTGGACGTGATATTTTTATAAGAGTTTTATATGGAGCTAGAATTTCTCTTACAGTAGGATATGCAGCAAGTGTTCTTAATATTGTCATTGGTATTCTTTATGGAGGAATAGCTGGATACTTTGGAGGAAGAGTAGACAATATAATGATGAGAATAGTTGATATTCTCTATGCTATACCTATGATGATTTATGTAATACTGCTAATGGTAGTACTTGGAGCAGGACTTAAAAGTATTATTATAGCACTTGCTATAAGCTATTGGCTTACTATGGCAAGAATAGTAAGAGGGCAGATAATGTCCTTAAAGGAAAATGAATTTGTACTAGCTGCTAAAACCCTAGGAGCGAGGCCAATGAAGATAATTTTAAAACATCTTATTCCTAATAGTATGGGAGCTATAATTGTTACTCTTACTTTAACGGTGCCAGAAGCAATTTTTACAGAATCATTTTTAAGCTTTATTGGCCTTGGAGTAAGCGCACCAAAAGCTTCCTGGGGAACACTAGCTTCTGAAGCGCTAGGAGGAATGCAGCTTTATCCATATCAATTAATATTCCCGGCTTTAGCCATTTGTTTTACCATATTAGCCTTTAACTTTTTAGGCGATGGTTTAAGAGATGCACTAGATCCAAAGATGAGAAAGTAAGGAGGATGGCTATGGAAAAGATACTTGAAATTAAAAATTTACATACCTCCTTTAAAACCCGTGCGGGAGAGGTTAAGGCAGTAAGAGGCGTATCCTTTAATTTAGAAAAAGGACAAGCTCTTGGAATAGTTGGAGAATCCGGAAGCGGCAAGAGTATAACTATGATGTCAGTAATGAAGCTGCTTGCAGAAAACGGACTTATCAAAGATGGGGAGATTCTATTTGAAGGAAAAGATTTAGCAAAGTTTTCAGATAAAGAAATGGAAAAAATAAGAGGAAATGAAATAGGAATGATATTTCAAGATCCTATGACTTCTCTTAACCCTGTATTTACTATAGGAGAACAGCTTGTAGAGCATGTAATAAAACATAAAAAAGTTTCTAAAGCAGAAGCTGATAAAATTGCTTTAGATATGCTTAAACTAGTTGGTATACCTTCTCCAGAGAAGAGAATGAAGCAGTATCCTCATGAATTTTCAGGAGGAATGAGGCAGAGAGCAATGATTGCTATGTCACTAGTTTGCTCACCAAAGCTGCTGATTGCCGACGAACCAACTACTGCACTAGATGTTACTATTCAGGCTCAAATATTAGAGCTTATGAAGGATTTAAAAAATAAGCTTGGTATGGCAATTATACTTATAACTCATGATTTAGGAGTTGTTGCAGATTTATGTACCAGAATTAATGTTATGTACGGAGGAATATTAGTTGAGACAGGCAGTACAAGGGACATTTTCTATAATCCTAAGCACCCTTATACCTGGGGACTTTTAAGAAGTATTCCTAATCCAAAGCTTAAGACAAAAGAAAGGTTAAAGCCTATTGATGGTACACCTCCAGACTTATTAAAACCTCCTGCAGGATGTCCATTTGCACCAAGATGTGAGTATGCAATGAAGATTTGTATGACACAAATGCCTGAAAGCTTTGAAGTTGGACTTAATCATAATGCAGCTTGCTGGCTAAATCATCCAAAGGCGCCAAGGGTAAAGGCTGATACTGGAAGGGGTGACCTTAATGAGTAGTTCAGAAACACTGTTAGAAGTAAGTGATTTAAAAAAGTATTTTAAAGTTAAAAAAGGTCTACTTGGAGGAGCACCAAGCTATGTTAAGGCTGTTGATGGGGTTTCCTTCAGCATAAAAAAAGGTGAAACTTTGGGGCTGGTTGGGGAGAGCGGCTGTGGTAAGACAACTACAGGAAGAACCTTAATAAAACTCTATGAACCAACTTCAGGCTCCATATTATTTAATGGAGTTGACCTCTCAAAGCTTAGCCCAAACCAGATGATGCCCTATAGAAGAAAAATTCAAATGATATTCCAAGACCCTTATGCTTCCTTAGATCCACGTATGACAGTAGGAGATATAGTGGGAGAGGCTATTGATATTCATAAGCTTATGGGAAAAAAGGAAAAAAAGGAAAGAGTTCAATATCTTCTTAATAAGGTTGGACTTAACTCAGAACATGCTGGTAGATACCCTCATGAGTTTTCTGGTGGACAAAGACAGAGAATAGGTATAGCAAGAGCGCTTGCAGTACAGCCAGAATTCATAGTTTGCGATGAGCCTATATCTGCACTTGACGTTTCTATTCAAGCTCAAGTAGTAAATATGCTTGAGGATTTACAAAAGGATTTAGGGCTAACCTATTTATTTATAGCTCACGATCTTTCCATGGTAAAACATATTTCAAATAGAATTGGGGTTATGTATCTTGGGAAAATGGTGGAGATAGGAGAAAGCAATGAATTGTATGATAACCCTATTCACCCATATACAAAAGCTCTATTATCTGCAATTCCAATTCCAGACCCGGATATGTCGGAAGCAAATGAGAGAATCGTGCTTGAAGGAGAAATTCCTTCACCTATTGATACACCTGAAGGCTGCAGCTTTAGAGGACGCTGCAAATATGCAAAGGAGATATGCTCAAAGGTTACTCCAGAGCTGAAGGATATGGGCGGCGGGCACTGTGTAGCTTGCCATTTATACGGCTAATATATAGGTCTATTATACCTATACTGAAATAAAGCAATTTAATAATAAAGGGGGAAATAAAAATGTTAAAAGGAAAAAAAGCAAGATTTTTAACTGTAGCATTAGCAGTTGTGCTTGCAGGCTCTGTACTTGCAGGCTGCAGTAATAAAAGCTCAGCTGGAGGTAAAAAGGTGGAGCAAGTTATAAGATATAACTTGGGCGCAGATCCTAAGACCATTGACCCAGGATTAAACAGCTCAGTAGAAGGTGGTACAGTTATAGCCAATGCATTTGAAGGATTACTTGATACAGACTCAAAGGACCAGCCAGTAGCTGGAGTTGCTGAAAAGTGGGAAATATCCACAGATGGATTAAAATACACCTTCCATCTTAGAAAAGATGCTAAGTGGTCAGATGGTAAAGCTGTTACTGCGGGAGATTTTGAGTACGCTTGGAAGAGAGCTCTTGATCCAAACACTGCTTCAGAATACGCTTATCAACTTTACTATTTAAAGAATGGTGAAGCATTCAATATGAGTGCAGATCCAAAAGCTACAAAGAAAGCAACTGCTGACCAAGTAGGAGTTAAGGCTGTAGATGATGTAACTCTTGAAGTTACTCTAGAAAATCCAACTCCATACTTCTTATCCTTAATGTCTTTCCCAACATACATGCCTCTAAGAAAGGATGTAGTTGATAAGGATCCTAAGGGTTGGGCTACAAAGCCAGAAACTTATGTAAGTAATGGAGCATTCAAGATGAAGGAATGGAAACCAAAGGACAGCATTACTTTTGTTAAGAACGACAACTACTGGGATAAAGGAAAAGTTAAATTAGATACTCTAGTTTACAAGCTTATAGATCAAGAAACAAGCTATATGTCAGCATTTAAATCAGGTCAGCTTGACTTTATAGAAGCTCCACCATCACAAGAAATACCTAACTTAGTTAAAGAAGGTACAGCTACAATAAGCCCTTACCTTGGAACTTACTACTACAGCTTTAATGTTTCAGATAATGCTGAAAAAGTAAACAAGGATGTAGCTAAGGTTCTTAAGGATGTTAAAGTAAGAAAAGCATTAACACTTGCAATAGATAGAAAAGAAATAGTTGAAAGTGTTACCAAAGGTGGACAAAGACCTGCTACTAGCTTTGTTCCAAGAGGAATAGCAGAAGCTGCAGGAAAGGACTTCAAACAAAAGGATTACTATAAAGAAACTGCTGATGTAGAACAAGCTAAGAAGCTTTTAGCTGATGCTGGATATCCAGATGGAAAAGGCTTCCCAACTATTGAAATACTATATAACAATGGACAAGGACACCAAGATATAGCTCAAGCAGTTCAAGATATGCTAAAGAAAAATTTAGGCATAAGTGTTACTTTAAGAAGTGTTGAAAGAAAAGTTCAATTAACAGCAACCAACAGTCATGAATATCAAGTAGCAAGAAATGGATGGATTGCTGACTACGCTGATCCAATGACTTTCCTTGATATGTGGGTAACTGGCGGGGGAAACAATGTAGCTGGCTATAGCAACCCAGAGTATGATAAGCTTATAACTGCTGCAAAATCTGAAACAGATGCAGCAAAGAGAATGACTGAGCTTCACCAAGCAGAAGATCTTTTAATGAATGACATGCCTATAATGCCAATTTATGAATACACTAACGTTGTATGTATTAAAGATTATGTAAAGAATGCAAGAAAATCCTCCCTTGGTTTCGTGTTCTTCAAGGATGCATACATCGAGAAAAAGTAGTTCTCTTTGGGATTCCCCCCAAAATATAAATATTGCCGCAGACCTTATGGTCTGCGGCTTTTTTTGGTGCGGCGCGTGCCACGTGCCACGGGGACGTTTCGCATGGCACATTTGTTCCAAAGGTCACGTCCCCGTGGCATGTTCTAAGACTCACTTTTGTTTTTTATATATTGTGAAGGAGTCAAACCAGTAAGTTTTTTAAAAAGTTTGCTAAAATAGTACGGATCGTCAATACCTACTAAATAACCAACTTCCGAAATTTTTATATTTGTAGTATCGAATAGATCTTTAGCATGATTAATCCGCAAAATGTTTAAATAATTTAGGATAGTAAAACCTGTCATCTTCTGAAAAACCCTATTGAGATAATCATAATTCGATTCAAAGGTTTCCTCTATATCAGCACTTGTTATCTTATTTTGATAGTTAGAATTTAGATATTGTTGTATGTTTCTGCATTTAGTAAAAGCTTTTGAAAAGTGAGGCTGTGAATTTTCAATTTTAGTAGATGTATAGTCTCTACTAATTTTAATTAGTATCTCTAAAAGTTTTATAGAAACTATCTTTTTATAGCCTTCATACCGTTGATAGAAGTCACTATCAGCGTTTACCAGTAGAGATATTAACTCGTTTTCATTTTCATAATGATAATATTTAGGCAAGTAAAATTCAGAACTTGTATCGGAATTATAATTGAGATATTCACTATTAAGAGAAGATTTTCTTTTTACTATAAGTTCTTTTGATATTTCATCATAAGACTTATCAGTTACACGATTAATTTCAGGATGTTTAAAGTGAAAATAATAATAATGGCATACTGCTTCTTTAAAGCCATAATGTTCAATATTGGGCTCCAGGAGCAAAAGATCACCTTTTGCTAAATGATATTCTTTAGCGTTTTCTTTTATATAAAGGTCACCGCTTTTAACAATATATAAAATATATTCATTTATAGTTCGATTAAAGTGTTTCCAAGGCTTAGTATAATCCACATGACCCATAAATCTTACTGTTGGTACTATGCTTGTATCTATCGATAATAAATCCATATTGAACCCCCACTATTATTAAAAGTCGCTATTGTACAAAAAAAGTATGGATACTACATTTAATAATATTGTATTACATATTAAAATAAAATCAATGAAAAACAAACTTTATAAAAAAGGAGGGGACAGAAATAAATAACTTAAGACAGAGAAGCATTGAGATTATAATTACAAATCAGCACTCCTCAGGTTCCTATGTAGCTAGCCCTAATTTTAGTACCTATAATTATTGCTGGTTAAGAGATGGAAGCTTTACTGCATATTCAATGGATTTATATGGTGAATTTAATTCTTCTATTAAATTTTTTAATTGGGCAAACGTTTTAATAGAAAAGCAACAGGATAAATTAAAAAAGATATTGGACATGAAAAAAAGAGGAGATATTTTGCTTAATGATGATTATCTTCCAACCTGGTTTATGCTGGATGGAAACAACTGCGATGAAGAATGGCCAAATTTTCAGCTTGATGGATACGGTGAATGGCTTTGGGCATTATCACAGCATTTAAAGCTGGCAGAAAATGATAATGATATAGCGAAATATAAAAAGAGTATAGATGTAGCAACTGAATATCTATGTTGTTTTTGGAATTATCCTTGTTTTAATTGCTGGCAAGAGGATGGAGAAAAAATTCATACTTCTACCTTAGCAGCTATATATGGAGGGTTAAATTCCATTAATGAATATTTAAACGATTCCTATATAGAAAGCACCTTAAAGGATATTAAACAATATGTTTTAGATAACTGTATTGAAGATAATAGGCTTAAGAAATGCACTGATTTAAACAGTACTGACGCAAATCTTTTATGGGCAGCTACTCCTTTTAAACTTTTTAAAGTAAACGATTTGATAATAAAAAATACGGTTAACATAATTGAGAAGGAATTAGTACATGAAGGTGGTGTTCATCGATATCCAGAAGATACTTATTACGGAGGTGGTGAATGGACTATATTATCAGCTTGGCTTGGTTTATATTACTGTGAAATTAATGAAGTGGAGAAGGCTGGGAAAATGCTTCGGTGGATTGAAAGCAAAGCTAACATAAATGGAGAATTAGCAGAACAAGTTTTAGATAATGTTAACGATGATTACTACATAAATAAGTGGGAAAGTTTATGGGGAGAGGTTGCTTCTCCACTATTATGGTCACATGCAATGTACTTAATACTGCTGAATAGTATCAACAAATTAAGTTTGTTAAGTGTTAATAACACTATAAAATAAAAATATTTCAAGGGGGAACAGAGAATGAAAAATAAAAAAATCATGTCATTGATTTTAACAGGTTTGATGGCATCTGCAATATTTGTAGGCTGTGGCAAGCAGGCGGACCAAACTCAAGGCCAAAGCTCAACTGTTGCAGATGAAACAAAATTGAAGGGCGAAATTGAAATGTGGAGTACTTTCACTGATAACGAAAATA
This sequence comes from Clostridium omnivorum, assembly GCF_026012015.1. Lineage (NCBI taxonomy): Bacteria > Bacillati > Bacillota > Clostridia > Eubacteriales > Clostridiaceae > Clostridium > Clostridium omnivorum. The sequence continues at coordinate 2,421,190 of NZ_BRXR01000001.1, forward strand.
AAGTTCTAAAGGAAAAAATAGTTCCTGCATTTAATAAAAAGTACCCAGATATAACAGTTAAAATCACACCAATGCCTAGTGGAGACGACTATAAAAAGCAAATACTTCAAGCTGCAATGAGTGGAACAACACCTGATCTGGCTAGAACAGATATTACTGATGTTGCTCAATATGCTAAAGAAGATTATTTGGTAGCAGTAGACAGTTTACCTGGTTTTAATGATTTAAAGAAAGAAATATATGAAGGACCTATGAGTACAAATATGTACAATGGACACTATTATGGTATTCCACTTGATACAAATACAAAAGTTGCTATATATAATAAGGCAATGCTGGACAAAGCAGGATTAAAAGAAGCACCTAAGACTATGGCTGAGCTTGAACAATATGCGGATAAGGTAAAAGCTGATAAGGTAGCAGGAATAGGTATTGCTGGAGTAGAGTCTTGGGCTATATCCCCATACTTCTTATCATTAGGAGGTCAATTTACAGATAAAGAGAACACTAAAGCTACTGGGTATTTAAATAGTCCACAAAGTGTTAAAGCACTTGAAAAAATTGTAGAATGGAATGATAAGGGCTATGTAGCTAAGTGCTTACTAGGTGGAGAAGGTTCTTGGGAAGGTTATAATGCAGGGCATTACGGTATGATAGATGATGGTCCATGGTGGTTCCCATCAAACAAGGATCAAAAGTTAGTTAAGGATAATGTAGTATTTGCTCCAATTCCTAAGGGAGATGGCGGAAGTATCTCAGTAGTTGGTGGAGAAGATACAATAATATTTAAAGCATCTAAAAATCAACAACAAGCTTTTGCTTTTGCTAAGTTCTTAGCTTCAGATGAAGCACAAACAATATTTACAACTGAGCTTAATATGATGCCTGTTAATACAAAGACAGCTGAAAAATCAGTGGTTAAAGACAATGCTATGTTAAAAGTATATGTTGATCAATTAAGTTCAACTTGGGCAAGAACTCCAAGTCCTAAATGGGGAGATATTTCAAATGCAATGAAAGATGACTTTGAAGCAGCTATAAGAAAGAAAATGACTCCTCAGCAAGCATTAGATGATGCAGCTAAGAAAGTTGATGCATTACTTCAGCAAAAATAATAACAAAAAAATTTGTATAATTAAGGATTAAGAGTTTTTCTTAATCCTTAATTATAGAACAAGGAGAGTGAAGCAATTGGAAAAGAATATTATAACTGTTTCACAGATTAAACATAAAAATAAAAAACTAAATAGAGAACAAAGAGAAGCACTAGAAGGATGGGCGTTTATAGGTATTGGCTTTTTGCTATTTCTAATTTTTGTAGCATATCCTCTGCTAAAAAACGTAGCTATGGCATTTATGAATTATAGTGTTAATCCCAATAAACCTAGTACGTTTATTGGACTCGCAAACTTTAAAAAGGCATTCATACATAGTGGAACCTTAGATGAAAGTTCAAAGTTCTATCTGTCTTTAAGGAATACACTACTTGCAGTAGTAGTTACAGTTCCAGCTCAGTGGTTTTTGGGAATGATAATTGCAATAGCAATAGAATCTCTTTCAAAGGGAAAGATGCTCTATAGGTTTTTACTATATATTCCGGTTATTTCAGATTGGATAGTTGTTGCTATACTGTTCAAGTATATTTTTCAAGATACCCAAGGTTCTTTAGTAAATTCTATATTGCTTAATTTGCATCTAATAAGTCAGCCGATTTCCTGGCTGCAAAATGAATGGACTGGAAACATAGTAATTTGGGCTCTATGTATTTGGAAGGGAATTGGATGGGTAATGATTATGTATACTGCAGCTATTCAAGACCTGCCAAAGGATATATATGAAGCAGCGGACGTAGATGGAGCTACTAAAAGGCAGCAAATGTGGAAAATTACACTACCACTTCTTGCATCAAGAACTTATTTTATAGTAATTAACTTAATAATAGGTGCATTTAATATATTACTTCAAGTAATGCTCATTACAAATGGAGGACCAATGGGCAAGACAGATGTTCTTCAAAACTACATGTATAATAAAGCCTTCTCAAGTTTCGACTTTGGCTATGCAGCAGCAATTAGCTTGATTATGGCTGTTATTTTAATATTGATTTCTGTTGTACAAAGAAAAATAACTAAGAATACAGAGATAGAATTCTAAAGGAGGTAAAAATATGGTTAAAAGTAAGTTTGGGCAGATATTAATACATTTAGTATTAATAATAGTAGTAATATTTTCACTACTACCATTTTTAAACATGATAAGTACATCATTGATACCTAATACCTATGTTTTGCCTTCAAAGCCTCAGATAATTCCAAAGCAATTTTACTTTGGAAATTACGTCAATGTTTGGGCGGGTGAAAACTTTTCAAGGTATTTTGCAAATAGCCTATTTGTAACTGCTGCTAATACAATATTGACATTGTTTATAGCATCCTTATCAGGTTATGGCTTTGCTAGATTAAAATTTCCGGGTAAAAAAATAATCTTCAACATTTATATATTTTCTTTAATGATGCCTGCGGTGCTTGCTTTAGTTTCACAGTTCACTATTTTGCAAAGGCTGCATTTAGTTGATACTTATACAGGTCTGCTGCTTTTGTATATTAGTGGTGGAATTGCTGGTAATACTTTTTTCTTAAAAGGCTTTTTTGAGACTATTCCAAGAGAATTAGAAGAGTCTATTATTATGGATGGTGGCAACAAATGGACTATATATAGAAAAATTATATTGCCGCTTTCAAAACCTGCTTTGGCTACAATGGCTATAGGTACTTTCTCAGCAACTTGGATGGAGGTATTTACAGCACTTACAGTTTTAAAAACACAGTCCAAGAGAACATTACCAATTGCAGTTAAACTGCTTCAAAATGGAAAGGCAACTCAATGGGGAGTTGTATTCGCTGCTGCGATTATTGTTCTAATTCCTATAATCGCAATATTTATTGTGTTTAATAAGCAATTTATAAAATCAGGTGGAAGCGAAGGTGCGGTAAAAGGCTAGTATATAAGAGGTGTTTTATTTGAAAAAAAAGATTATTCTAGGTGCTGCTATTTTGTTCTGTATTGGTTCAGCCTATATAATTTATAAATTTAGAACTTTTAGTGCAGAAGCAAGCACTAGAGCTATAAATACTGGGAAGCTTATTAGTGATGTGTATACAGATAAGGCCAGATATATTCCCAAAGATAAAGTTAATGTAAAAGTACAATTAAATAATAACCTAAACAAAAATTACAAGGGTTCTTTAGAAATATACTTTAAGCATTTAAATAATGTTGTTCTAAAGAAAGAAGTTAAAGTTTCTTTAGAAAGTAAAGAGAAAAAAACTATTGATATTTCATGGAATGCACCTTTGGAGGACTATGAAGGATATCTTGTAGAAGTTTATGCGGTGCATGGAATTAATGTTGATGATAATAAAAATACTGCTGTAGATATATCATCGGACTGGACTAAGTTTCCAAGATACGGATATATAGCTGAATATCCAGAACAGTCCAAAGAGGAAACTGAAAGTAAGATAGATTGGATAAATAAGTTTCATATAGATGGATTGCAATTTTATGATTGGCAGAACAAGCATCAAAAACCTCTGCCAGGGGACTTGAACAATATAACAAAGTTTTGGAAGGACATAGCAAATAGAGATATATATTTTCAAACGGTGAAGGATTATATTGATTCCGCCCATAGTAAAAATATGAAGGCAGCAAACTATAATCTTATTTATGGAGCTTATACGGACTACGCTCAATATGGTATAAAGCCAGAATGGGCAATATACAAAGATACTAGCCATTCGGTTCAGGATGTGCATTCTCTTCCATCAGGCTGGGCATCTTCTTTAGCTGTATTTAACCCTGCAAATAAGGATTGGCAAAATTATATTTATAATGCTGAAGAGGAGGTAAATAAGGCATTGAAGTTTGATGTGTTTCATATGGATACATTAGGCAACAGAGGACAAACCTTTGATTATTATGGCCGGGATGTTAATTTACCTGATACTTACACAGAATTTATAAATAATGCTAAAAAGGCATTAGGAACTAGCGTTGTATTCAACACTGTAAATAGATACGGATTGGAGCAAGTAGCGAAATCAGATGTAGATTTCCTATATTCAGAGCTTTGGCCAAGTGATTATCCAAGCTATTCCTCTTTTAAAGAAACTATAGATAAGGGCTACGAGCTTACTAATGGAAAGAAAAACACAGTAATAGCAGCATATATGAACTATGGCAGAGCAGGTACACCAGGTGAATTTAACGAGCATAGCGTTAGATTAACAGATGCTGCTATATTTGCTGCAGGTGGTGCACATATAGAGCTTGGTGATACAGGAATGCTTGCAAGGGAGTACTTCCCTAATAAAAATTTAACTATGTCTAAGCCTTTAGTAGATGCAATGAGAAATTATTACGATTTTTTAGTTGCCTACGAGAATTTGTTGAGAGATGGACTCACTGATAATAAAAATAAAATTGAGATTAATGGAATTAATACAAGTAATAATGGTAAGCAGGATACAGTTTGGACTTACTCAAAGGAAAAAAAGGGCTTTGAAGTTATTCAAATGATAAATTTGTTAGGTATGAGGCGACCGGCATGGAGAGATGACGGAGCAAATTATGATGCTCCATCTGCACAAAAAGATTTAAAGCTTAACTATACTGTTAAGCAAGGAAAGATTAAAGATGTGTATTTAGCTTCACCAGACTTCAATGGAGGAAAATCTGTAAAGCTAAAGTATACTACTAAAAGCGGAGGGGATGGAACTCAGCTTCAAATAAATATACCAAAGCTTCAATATTGGGACATGGTATACATTGAAAAAGAATAGCAATGGGAGGTACTAGCATTGATAATTAAAGAAATATATCCAGCAAGAGCTCAGTTTAGAAAGGGCGAAAAAATAAAAGTAATTGTAGAGATTGAAGGTCACAACACATCAAGCAAACTTAGGTGTAATGTATATAGACTTCATGATAATATTCTCTCATTAGATAAGTATGTGTCTAGTTCAGAAAATCACGTTGTATTTGAATTTGATATAAATAGTGACGAATTTATGTCAGGTTATGGGGTGGAAGTTGAACTATACGAAAATAATAAAAAAGTACAGACTTTAAATACAGCTTTTGATATTTTAAGTTCTTGGAAGTATGCGCCAAGGTATGGGTTTTTATCAGATTTTTCACCAAATGATCTAGAAGATAAAGACGATTTAAAAGAAATGAATAAATATCATTTAAATGTAGTTCAGTACTATGATTGGATGTACAGACATCATGATTTAATACCGAAATCAGATATATTTATAGACCCTTTGCAGAGGAAACTTAGCTTGCATACTATAAAGAGCAAAATTGAATTAGCTCATAAATATGGTATGGAGGCTATAGCATATGGTGCTGTTTATGCTTCAGCGCCAGAATACTATAAGGAACATAAAGATTTAGCTATATATAAGAATAATGGAGAAGTATTTGGATTTGGTGACTTCCTTTATATGATGGACATATCAAGAGAAAGCAAGTGGCATGATCATATAATAGAGGAATTTTATAAAGCTATTAAACTTGGCTTTGACGGAATTCACATGGACCAGTATGGTTACCCTAAAGAAGCCATGAGTAATGCAAATGGTGTATGGGCTATTAGAAAGCTTAGGGAAGACTTTCCTAACTTAATTAATGATACTAGAAGCTATATAGAAGAAAAAGGTGAACAGGTTAGTCTAATATTTAATGCTGTAAATAACTGGCCAGTTGAGACTGTAGCAGCGGCGCAGCAGGATGCCGTTTATATTGAAGTATGGCCACCTAATGATACTTACCAGGACTTATATAATCTTATATCAAATGCAAAGAGATATGCTTCAGAAAAACAAGTTATTTTAGCTGCTTACATGAAACCATTTTTAGAAGAACTTAATATCCCAGTAGAGCAAGCTGAAAATGCTGCACTTTTTACTATGGCTACTATTTTTGCAAGTGGAGGCTTTCATCTGCTGCTAGGTGAAAATAAAGGGGTGCTTGATGACCCTTATTATCCTAAATATAGAACTATAGAAAGTGAGGAATTTAATGAGAAGCTAAGAAATTACTATGATTTCATAGTTAAATATGAAGAACTGCTCTATGACTTTAATATAATTGATACTACTATGGTTAACACTGGTGGAATAAATGAAGAGTACGCTTTCAAAGGGGTAAATACTTCACCAAAAGCAGAGGCAAATAGCATTTGGACCTTAATAAAAGAGAAGCCAGGATATAAAATTATAAGTCTAATTAACTTTAATGATATAGAAGATATGAACTGGAATGTTCCTAAAGAAAAATTATCTTCTGAGGTGAAAAATATAGAGGTTTCAGTACTTACTTGTAATGAAATAAAAGGTGTATATGCAGCTTCGCCTGATTTTAATGAAGGTAAAGCCTTAAAACTGGATTTTCAGTATGTAAAGGGAGAGCAGGGCAATAAAGTTAAATTTACAGTTCCAGAGCTTAAAGTTTGGAATTTAATTTATATAGTGTGTTGACAATGATTTTAGTATTTGGTTTAGCTTATTGAATTTATCTATCACAACAGGCTAATGCTGAAATTAAACTAGGAGCTGGAGGTAAAGCATGAATAAAAAATGGTGGAAAGAAGGAGTAGTATATCAAATATATCCTAGGAGTTTTAAGGATTCTAATGGAGATGGAATAGGCGATATAAGAGGAATAATAGAAAAGCTGGATTATATCAAAAAATTAGGAGCTAATATAATTTGGCTATGTCCAATTTACAAATCTCCTAATGACGATAATGGCTATGATATAAGCAACTATAGAAGCATTATGGATGAGTTTGGTACCTTGGATGACTTTAATGAACTCTTGGTAGAAATGCATAAAAGGGATATTAAGCTTGTTATGGATTTAGTAGTTAACCATACTTCAGATGAACATAAATGGTTTGTAGAAAGCAGAAAATCAAAGGACAATCCATATAGAGACTATTATATATGGAGAAAAGGAAAGGACGGAAATCCTCCAAACAATTGGGGGTCTTTCTTCAGCGGTTCTGCATGGCAATACGATGAAAATACAGACGAGTATTACCTTCATCTTTTCTCAAAAAAGCAGCCAGATTTAAATTGGGAGAATGAAAAGCTTAAAAGTGAAGTCTATAATATGATGAAGTTCTGGTTTGATAAAGGCATAGACGGTTTTAGAATGGATGTAATAAATCTTATATCAAAGGTTCAAGGGCTTCCAGATGGGCATAAAGGAGATAACGACCTTTATGGAAATGGATTTCCTCTATTTGCTAATGGACCTAGAGTACATGAATACCTTCAAGAGATGAATAAGAAAGTACTTAGTAAATATGACATAATGACTGTTGGGGAAACCCCCGGAGTTAATCCTGAAACCGCAAGGCTTTATGTAAATGAAGATAGAAAAGAATTGAATATGCTGTTCCAATTTGAACTTATGGATATAGATTCAGGTAGTGAAAAGTGGGACTTAAAGCCATGGAAGCTGACAACCTTTAAGAATATCATGTATAAATGGTATGAAGCCTTAAAAGAGCAAGGTTGGAATTCATTATTCCTAAATAACCACGATCAGCCTAGAATGGTATCTAGATTCGGAAATGATAAAAAATATAGATTAGAATCTGCTAAAATGTTAGCAACTCTCCTTCATACTTGGCAGGGAACTCCTTATATATATCAAGGTGAAGAAATAGGAATGACAAATGTGGAGTTTGATATAACAGAGTATAAAGATATAGAAATTATTAACATGTTTAATGAAAAAATAGCACAAGGCATGAAAAAAGAAGATTTAATGAAATCTATATATGCTAAGGGCAGGGACAATGCAAGAACTCCAGTGCAGTGGGATGAGTCGGAAAATGCAGGCTTTACTACAGGAGAGCCTTGGATTAAAGTAAATCCAAATTATAAAGAGATAAATATAAAAAGTGCCTTAGAAGATAAGAACTCCATATTTCATTACTATCAAAATTTAATCAAGTTAAGAAAAGAGTACGATGTAATAGTTTATGGCGACATAAATTTATTATATAAGAATGATGAAAATATATTTGCCTATACAAGAAATCTTAATGATGAAAGTATATTAGTAATACTGAATTTTTTTGAAAAAGAAGTTGAGTTCAAACTTCCAAAGGAAATTGAATTTAAACATTATGAACTGCTTTTATCAAACTATAAAGTTCAAGATTGTGGTATAAATAACATAAGTTTAAAGCCTTATGAAGCAAGAGTATATAAGCTGCAAAATAGTTAGAATAGAAAAAGCATTCTTCGGTTAAATATTAACTTAGAGGGATGCTTTTGTATTTAGAGAACAAACATTTGCATATGTTTTGTGAAAAATATATAATAAATTTATAAATATATATAGTAAAAAAGAGGGTAAATATGAATTTTGTACAGGGTTCTTTATTTGAAAATAAGTCTAGCGATTTGCCTCTAGCGCATAGAGTGAGACCGAGAAACTTAAATGAATATGTTGGTCAAGAGCATCTTCTTGGAAAGGGAAAGATGCTTAGGCATCTTATTGAATCAGACAGTATAGCATCTATGATACTCTGGGGTCCCCCTGGAGTTGGAAAGACTACCTTGGCTACCATTATTGCAGCTATGACTAATTCCAATTTTATAACCTTTAGTGCTGTGACTTCAGGTATAAAGGAGATTAAGGAGGTAATGACAAAGGCTGAGGAGAGTAGGCTTAAGGGCATAAGAACTATTCTTTTTGTAGATGAGATACACCGCTTTAATAAGGCTCAACAGGATGCTTTTTTACCGCACGTAGAAAAAGGGAATATAGTTCTAATAGGCGCAACCACAGAAAATCCTTCCTTTGAAATTAATTCAGCGCTGCTTTCAAGGTGTCAGGTGTTTGTTCTTAAATCACTAACCACTGGGGAGATAGTGACTCTATTAAAAAATGCCTTGAAGGATGAGAGAGGCTATGGAAGCATAAAAATTGAAATATCAGAAGACCTTCTTGAAAATATAGCTATATACTCAAATGGAGATGCTAGAAACGCACTAAATACTCTAGAAATTGCTGTTATGAATGCTTCAAGAGAAGGTGAGATTCTTAAAATTACTAAAAAGGTTCTTGCGGAATGTACCCAAAAGAAGCTTTTAATGTACGATAAAAAAGGTGAGGAGCACTATAATATAATCTCTGCTCTGCACAAATCCATGAGAAACAGTGATTGCGATGCAGCTGTTTATTGGCTAGCTAGGATGCTGGAGGCAGGTGAAGATCCGCTTTATGTAGCTAGAAGGCTTATAAGATTTGCCTCTGAGGATATAGGACTTGCTGATCCAAAAGCACTTCAGATAGCTTTAGCCAGCTATGATGCTACACATTATATCGGCATGCCGGAATGTACTGTGAATTTGACTCAAGCTGTAGTTTATCTTGCCGTAGCGCCAAAATCCAATTCTCTTTATAAGGCTTATGAAAGAGCAAAGGAAGATGCTATAAACACTATATCTGAAGGAGTGCCACTGCACCTTAGAAATGCTGTAACAAATCTTATGAGTAATGTTGGCTATGGCAAAGGCTATGAGTATGCCCATGATAATAAAAATAAGATTTCAGATATGGAATGTTTACCTGATAATCTTATTGGCAGAAAATATTATGAACCTACAAATAGCGGTATAGAAAAGAATATTCAGGAGAGATTGGAATATTTAAAAAAGCTTAAGAAGAAGTAAAAGAATATAGAATTACTTTTAATGGATAGGGGTGGAAGTTATGAAAAATCCAATTATAGGGCTTTCAGGTGGTCTTCTTATTATAGAGGGGGAAACCTTTCTTGGACGTGAAAGGGCATATGTAAATAATGACTACATAGAATCAGTTGTTAGAGCTGGTGGTTCCCCAGTTGTTTTGCCAGTTATTTTAAATGAAGAGTTAATCAAAAGGCAAGTAGAAGCTGTAGATGGAGTAATAATTACAGGTGGATACGATGTAAATCCATTGGTATATGGAGAAGAACCTTCACAGAGTCAAGGATTTACATATCCAGAGATGGATGAATATGATCTAATGCTTATTAAAATTGCCTGTGAGTTAAAGAAGCCCATACTAGGCATATGCAGAGGACTACAAATTTTAAATGTTGCTTTTGGGGGTACATTGTATCAGGATTTAGCACAGATTGAAGGGTGCTATATTAAGCATGTACAGAGTTCTAAGGGTGATTTTGCTGGACACAGTATAGAAGTTAAGAAGGATACACTTCTTTATAATATATTTGGAGAGGCGGCTTTAGTTAACAGCTTTCACCATCAGGCAATAAAAAAATTAGCACCAGGCTTCACTGTTAGTGCTAATTCTAAGGACGGTGTTATTGAAGCTATTGAAAAAAATGAGGATAACTTTATAGTTGGGGTTCAATGGCATCCTGAAATGATGACCGGCAACAATGTTAAGATGCTTGATATATTTAAAAAGTTAGTAGAAAAAGCAGGTAAGTAAGCATATTAATGAAATTTAGAAGAAAGTATTTCTTCAGCTACTATTTTGCTTGAGTTTAATACTAAGGATATTCCAGGGCCTGGATGAACTGAATTTCCTACAAAATATAAATTGTCTGCACTGCTTAATCTATAATGAGGTCTAAAGTAATTAGTTTGTGTTAAGGTAGGGCTGAGACCAAAAGCTGTACCGGCATAAGCGTTAAATTTACTTTCCATATCAAGTGGAGAAACATAATTTTTGTATAGGATATTTTCTTCAATATCTTCTAGGCATGGAATATTTTCTAATTCTTTTAGTATTTTATTTGTTAGTAATTCCATATCAGTATTGTTCCAACTTATTTCTTTAAATAGAAGATTTGGAACACGAAGCATGAGATTTAAACATTCGCCTCCGTTCTTAACCATGCTTCTATCAATTCTGCTGGGGCAATAGATATATAAAGAAGGATTTTCTGGCACAGCTCCTGTAAAGGCAGCCTCAATTCCTTCTTTGAATTTTTTGCCTAGATATATATTATGTACGGCTAGTTCCGGTATTTCTTTTTTTAGACCCAAATTCATAGTAAAAGTAGAGCAGGTATATTTCATTTTAGCTAACTTTTCATCAGTATACTCATCTTTATAATATTTATCTTTTATTAAGTTCTTAACTGCATATGGAAAATCAGCATTGCACACAACTAAATCTGATTTTTCAATACCAGTGGAGGTTTTTACTCCAATAGCTTTATTATTTAAAAAAAATGCTATTATTTTTAATTCAGTATCTTGCAATATACAGTACTGAGTGATATAGTATAATTATAGAGTGTAAAAGAAAGGAAGAAAGTACAATATATGAATACTCAGCTAAAAAAAGGTGTCTTGGAATTATGTGTTCTATCTATGCTTTCTGAAAAAGAACGTTATGGCTATGAGCTAGTAAGTGATATTTCTAAAAATATTGCCATTTCGGATGGAACAATTTATCCGGTTTTAAGAAGATTAAACAACGAGGGATACCTTGAGTCCTATTTACAGGAGTCCCAGGAGGGCCCGCCAAGAAAATATTATAGATTAACTGAGCTTGGTATAAATACAAAAGATGAATTGTTATCTGAATGGGTAAGCTTTGCAAATGGTGTTAATAATATCATAAAGGGGATTTAGAAAATGAATAAAGATGAATTCTTAAGAGAGATTGAAAAGTCATTGGACAAAATTTCGGAAAAAGAACGTACGGAAATACTATATGATTATGAAGAACATTTTATGATAGGAAAAGAAAACGGAAAATCTGAAGAAGAAATTTGCTTAGAACTAGGAAGTCCGAAGGAAATTGCTAATAACTATTTATTAAATCGTACAGAGGACAGCTTTGAAGGGGATAAAAAGGAAGAACCAAAAGAGAATTATGAACCAAAGTTGAATAATGATAGACGAAATTTATATATTGGTTCAGGTATAATTGTAGCAGTTATAGCATTTTTTCTTCTAGGTTATTCACCAGTAATAAGATATAACCATACTGGAAATCATATCAATGGAAATACAGTTGAAACTGGAGGCATTAGAATTGATGAGACAGGTATACATGGCAATGGAATAAGCATAGATAGTAATGGTGTTAAGGTGCCTGGCGTAAGGGTAGACAGCAATGGAATTAAAGTACCTGGAGTACGTGTTGACAGTAATGGAGTTAAAGTTCCAGGGGTCAATATCGATGATAATGGTGTAAATATTGATTTACAAGATGTAAAGATAGATATTAAGAACTAGTTTTATGACCAGCAAAACAAAAGGAATGGAACATCCTTAGGGATACTTCATTCCTTTTGTTATATGGTTATTTTATTTAGGGAAGGTAGTTATGAGTAATATATAAGGTTTTTGGGGTATCTTATAGTTAAACTGACTATGTTATATATCTAAAGCATTGCTATTATTCAAATTCTGTGTATTAGAATCACTAGAGCTATCATTTTGCAGCATAGACTCCATCATATAATTAAGCATTTGTGACATATTGTCACCATTGTTTGAAACATTAAAAATGCTTGAATCTGAATCACTAGAATCATCAACGCTTCCAATGCTAGCTGCTGACGAGGTCATGGTTTGCATAGACATGAGCTGCATCATTAGTGCTAGCTTATCAGGATGAATTGTAAGGCTGTCAAGGCCGCTAGCTGAAGCTGCAGTGTTATTTGCAGCTGAAGCAGCTCCAGTACCAAGGCTAGAAGAATTATCAGAGCTACTTTTAAGTATAGACTCTAGTATATTTGAAAAATTTAAATTAGTACTAGAGCTTGAAGCATTAGTATTATATGCACTAGACAGACCTTGTAGTTCATTAAGCTGCTGTAATCTGGCTGCATTATTAATATCCAATAAAATCCCTCCTTTTGCAACGTATATTATTACTAATTAGAAAATTATTAACAACTACATATAACTAGGTAGTTTTGTTGCCGCCATTTGAATTGTTCTGGTTGTTTTGGTTATTTTGCTTGTTTGTGTTATTTTGATTACGGGTGAAGTTTCCTCTAATCTTTTGCATTACAGCATCAGCCTGTGCTTGAGTTATTACTCCATCAGTTACCAATTTGTTTAAGGCATTGTTTCCTTGTCTGTTTTGCCCATTATTATTTTGGTTATCTTGTCCATTATTTTCACCGTTATTTTTCTGACCATTTTGTTTGTTTCTTTGTCCATTTCCTCCAAAGCCTTGTGGATTTGAAGTAAGAGCCTCAATAATTTTATCTGCTTGGCTTTGATTTATGGTTCCATCAGCCACAAGAGAATTTATGTTTTCTTCCATTCTCTTTTTCATATCCTCTGCATTGAATTGCCTGTTTTTATTCTGACCTTTATTAGTTCCTTGTTTTGCAGAGGCTGTATTTTTGTTCTGGCAGCCTGCCAGTATACCCATACTTATCACTGCTGATAGTGATAAAATAAATATTTTATTAAATAGCATGTGTTTTTTCATACTTTCCATCAGTCTCCTCTAAAAATTAATTCATATGTATTATAAAACAGCTTTATGTCAATTCTGTGACACCTTTGTTAAATATTTTTTTTCATAAATGAAAACCACAGGCATTATAATACCTGTGATCTTAATAATTTAAAATATTTATTAGTTTCTGTTATGAGATATTAAATAGGATATGGCATCTTCATCAGGCAGAGGCCTAGACAATAAATATCCTTGTAGAAAATCACATTGAGATGCTTTAAGGTATTCTAGCTGATCCTCTTTTTCTATGCCTTCTGCAACTATTTTCAAGCCTATTTTATGACCTAGCAGTATTATGGAGCTGACTACATACTCTGTGACGCTATCAATAAGAACATCGTCCATAAAGGACTTATCAATTTTTAGGGTAGAAATAGGCAGTGACTTTAAATAATTTAAGGAAGAATAACCTTTTCCGAAGTCATCAAGTGCCACTGTCACACCGATAGCTTTTAATCTCCTAAGTTTTTCAGTGTTTGATTCTATGTTTTCCATAAGTACGGTTTCTGTTATCTCCAGTTCTAAAAATTCAGGATGTAGTCCTGATTCCTTAAGTATTCTCAGAACTATATCTGGAAAGTTTGGCTGAATAAGCTGAATTATTGAGATATTAACAGATACAGTTAAATGATTAAAACCTAAATTATGCAGCTTAACAAGAAATTCACAGGCAGTTTTTAGTACCCATTCTCCTATAGGAATAATTAATCCCATTTCTTCGGCAGCTGGTATGAATTTATCTGGAGGAATTTTACCAAGCTTTGGATTATTCCACCTTAAGAGTGCCTCTAGACCTACAATTTTTGAACTCTGCACATCCAGCTGAGGCTGATAGTTTAATGTGAATTCATTATTTTCTAGTGCAGTTTTAAGATTATTTTCAAGATTTATTTTATCCATTAAATTTTCACTCATGGACTTATTGTAAAAAGTAAAGTTGTTTCTACCAGAGGTTTTTGTCTTATACATAGCAGTGTCTGCATTTTTAAGCAGAATTTCAAGATTTTCTCCATCTTGAGGAAACATGCAAATACCAATACTCAAGGTTGAGTTTACAACTAACTCTTCAATATTAAAAGGTTCGTTAAAAGCATCAAGTATATTCCTTACAAGCAGTTCAACACTATAGGCTGATTCTACCTTAGGCAGTATAATAATAAATTCATCTCCACCAAGTCTTATTATATTGTTTTTTCCAGGGCATATTAAGGTGAACCTTTCCGCAATTTCCTCAAGCAGCACATCGCCAGTACTATGACCAAAGTTGTCGTTTATAAGCTTGAAATTATCTACATCAATGAATATAAAGGCTCCATTATGCTTGGCATCCATTGTTCTTTTTATTATTGGGCTTACATACTCGTATAAATAGAGTCTATTTGGAAGACCTGTTAAGGTATCATAAAAAGCACTGTAGTGAAGTCTCTGCTGATACATCTTTAAGTCATCAATATCAGTAAGGGTGCCTAATTTTTTATATACCTTTCCATTCTTATCCTTTAGGGCTTTAGATTTTGTCAAAAACCATTTATATATCCCAGTATTTGTTTTCATTCTGCACTCATATTGAAGAGCCTCAGAGGAATCTATGGCATCAAGTTCTTTAATCTTTTGTAATGCATTAGCTCTATCTTCTGGGTGGAATATTTGATTCAATATATCCAGTAAGTTATTGTTATAGGATTGTTCTTCCAGGCAAAGCATATCAGCATATCTTTTTGAAATGAACAATCTATTAGTGTTAATATCAAATTCCCATATTCCATCATTGGTAGAATCTAAGATTGTTCTATATCTATTTTCACTCTCCTCCAGCAGCTGCTGGCTTGTAGAAAGCTCATCGTACTGAGCTCTTAATTCTTCTTCAGTTGCAGTAAGCTCCTCATAGGTAGCTTCCAGCTCAAAGTATTGCTGCTTAAGCTTGTCTTCATATTGCATTCTTTCAGTGTATATTTTTTTCTTAAGATAACTTATGTAAAATTGCAAAAGTATATGGACAATAATTAGGAGAGCTGCTACAATTCCAACTGCTACAATATATGTTTTCTTTTGCTGTTTATTGTAATAATCTGAATGGGAAAAAAAGTAGTTTTGATATAGCTCTTCGTATACTCCGGATTTTTGAAGCTGTGCAAGCCTTTTATTTATATATTGTACTAGCTCTGGATTGGATTTTTTTACTCCATAAGCAATTGTTTGAGGATATAAATTTGAGACTTGTGCAGCTATAGTTCCCTTAAGGCCTTTGGCTATAATATAGTGGTTAACCACTTCTTGATTTTCAAATAATACATCTATTTCCCCACTAGCAAGCGCATCTACTGCCTTTTCTACATCTATATATTCTTTGCAATTGGATATATTAAGATTATTTTTTAAAATATACTCTGGGTATTGCGCCTTTCCTACTCCAACTGAATATTTATCTAAATCATTCATGGTTATTTTTTTAAAATCGCTTCTAGTATAAAGGGCAATATGAGAATTAATGACGGGATTAGAGAAAAGAACGTCTTTTTTTCTTTCATCATTTACTACTATAAATCCACAGGTATCTATGTCTCCACTTTTTAGCCTTTCGTATATTTTATCCCAATTGCCTGTAGTAATTGATAGATTATAATCTTCATTTTTAAATATTAGATTTGTAAGTTCGATATCAAACCCAGAAAGATGACCATTATTCATGTATTTATAAGGTGGGTAATTAATTTCAGCCTGATAAGTTATATTTTTTACAGCTGCTTTAACAGGAATTGCGGGCATAAAGAAAAATAAAAGTAAAACAATAATTATGTATCTTTTTGAACCTTTCACCTAATGCTCACCCCAATCAAAATATGCATTATATATAAAAGTAAATTCTCAATTTTCAGATAATATAATGGTTTACTTTATTATATAACAATAGACATAAATTTACAATATATGAGTTATTAATTAAGCTTTGTTGAGTATAAAGGAAAAATGTCGTTTAATTTTTGAAAATAAAAAAGAGCACTAGGGCTCTTTGAAAAAGGATTTGCGTTTATTTACACTATTTATCATCTATGCTGACTACATTACTTAGGTATAAACATACCACGTCATTTTCTGGTATGTGATCTCTTGTGTTTACAGTATGGTGGTCATAAGTTCCTTTGATAGATCTAAAAAGACCATTGTCCATATACATTAGGTTTATTTCTTTGCCTATTTCTAAAGCATTGATTAGCTCTTTAGCATTTTCTTTTTCTTGTTCAATAATTAAGTTTCCATTATCATTATTAAAAAATTTAATTTTCATATAATCACACTCCCTTATTTTAGAATATTAAGGGACTGCTTATTTTATTCGAAAAAATAAAAAAATGCAGCTGGAAGGGGGAGCAACCAACTGCTTTGAAAGGGGTTATATATTATTTATATTTATTTATAACTATTACCATTTCTTTAATCTAATTATATAATCATATTGTTAAATAACAATATATAATTTAATAACAATTTGTGAATTATGTCACAATATAATTATTTAAATCGAAGCTATTGCTGATAAACAGGTATATCGAATATCAATACTGCATTTTTACATTTATCAGTGAGCCTTTTAATGTTATAAATTTGATTATATGCCCAAGAAATATCAGTTGCATATTGATGAGTTCCTGGGTTTGAAGGATTCCATCTCATTTTGTAAAGAGTATCTTGCTTGTAGAAGGAATTATTAATATATTGGTTTGATATCCACTTAGCCCCACCTAGAATAGCACTATCTACGCTGGTCCATCCTTGGATATAAGCATATTCAGAACCAAATCTGTTTGGATCTGAATCAAAGGCATAAATTCCAAACATATTGTAAACAACTTTAGGTTCAACGCTTTGGCCATTAACTTGAGTTACATTAATTCCTGTAGCAAGAGCAGATGTTCCATTTCCAGTTTCTAATAATGCATGTGATACAAGGTAAACTGGACTTATATTATTATCCTGAGCCGCTTTCAAAAATACACTGCCTTTACCTTGGAGAACCCCCTTACCAATAAGAATACTATCTAAATCCGCTGCAGTAATACCATAAGTATAATTCAGCTTAAGGAATTGATATTTACCGTAATCATCTGAAAAGTTTTGTGGATTCAAGTAATAAGCTATTTGATCCTTGCTTGCACTAACCCAGGGGTACTGCTTTGTGCTGTCATAGTATACTGAAGAATTAGTTCTATATTGTATATCGGAAACCTGGCTTATTGTTCCGGTATAATTTGTGTAAACCGTGTCGTTATTCATTACTTTAATACTTTTACTTTTTGAAACGCTGCTTCCGTCTACTCCATAACTAACTACTTTTAAAGTATGGCTTCCATTTTTAATCTTTGTAGAATCAAAAGTGAAATTGTAGCCACAGGTTATCCCATTTAAATAACCTGAATATACAGCATCAACATCTGGTCTGGATAATCCAGGAGTTGCATCGCCAACAAGAATATCATCCACATATACATGTATTTGTGATATACCTGAATCGTTAAGAGCCCAACCACTTAATGTTACAGTTTTGATGATTAATGAACCATCTGCACCAGGGTATTCTATGTCCATTTTTGGCTGAGGTTTTACTACAGTTATGCTTGATGATCTTTCTGTTACTGAGTTATCATTACCTATTGCTTTAATTGTAATTGTATGAGTTCCCGTTATAAGCTTTGTAATATCTAAATCATAATCATATCCGCAATTTGGACCACTACTATAGCCGGAATAGACAGCGGTAACGTCAGGTCTGCTTATTCCTAAAGAAGCATGTCCATTAAGGGTACCATCTACATATACATCAATTTGTTTAATTGATGAATCATTAAGTGCCCAGCCACTTATCTTATAACTTCTTGAGGATACTGTAGTATTTTGTAGAGGACTCTCAATATCTGCTCTTGGCTGAAGTTTATCAATATTTATGCTTACAGTTTTTTCTGATACTGCACCATCATTTCCAACAGCCGTTACTTTAAGAGCATGATTTCCTTTAGATATATTAGCTAAATCTAAATCATAGTTATATCCGCAGTTAGAACCTGTTCCATATGTTGAGTAAACGGCAGTAACGTCTGCCCTTGGTAATCCATAGTTAGCTTGACCGATACGGATATTATCTAAATACACATCTACTTGTTTTATGGACGAAGAATTCAATGCCCAGCCACTTATTTTGTAGCTTTTACCAGTTAATGTAAGGGAAGAGCTAGGTGATTCTATATCCATCCTCGGCATTGGAACGTTTGAATTAATGTATACATCTACAGATTTTTCTGAAACAGAGGTATCATTACCAATAGATTTTACTGTTAATGTGTGGTTTCCAGTTCCAACCTTAGATAGATCAAGGTCATAGTCATACCCTACGTTTGATCCACCGTTGTATCCAGAGTAAACAGCAGTAACATCAGCTCTTGGCTTTCCGTAGTTGGCTTGTCCTACAAGCTTATTGTCTAAAAATACATTCACTTGTTTAACTACAGAGTCATTAAGAGCCCAACCGCTTATTTTATAACTCTTTCCGGAAAATGTTAGACTATTCCGTGGATTTTCAATATCCATCCTAGGTATTGGTTTAACGATATTAATAGATACACTCTTTTCAATAGTAGAGTTATCATTTCCTACTGCTGTAACTTTAAGAGTATGGCTGCCAATACTTAATTTTGAAGTATCAATTGTATATTCATAGCCACAGTTTGAACCACCATTATAACCAGAGTAGACAGCAGTAACATCGGGTCTTGGAAGACCTATAGTAGCTTGTCCTACTAAAGTGTTGTCTATATATACATTAATTTGCTTTACAATAGAGTCATTAAGAGCCCAACCACTTACTTTATAACTTTTGCTTCTAATGTCAATGGTAGTTCTGGGATTCTCTATGTCCATTTTAGGTGACTTATAAGTGTTTACTGCATACAATTTGTTACTATCATAATTAAATGACTTAGCCTGATTTTCAATAGTATCTGCTAATACGATATCGGATTTATTATAAATAGGTTCTACACTAATTGCTAACGCAGAAGCTATTAGACAAGATATGAACTTTTTATGCAAAAAAATACACCTCCACTACACCAAAAGATACATACTCTTATTTTCGTTAAAAAATATCATATGTTTATACATCAATTTTATCATTAAATGTATTATTGTGACAACATTTTGTACCTAATTAGTGCTATTATTATCCTTTGAAAGTGATCTGTTTTATGGCATAATAATATGTATATGATTTTTAAAATACACAAAAGGAGAAGATGGGGATGAACAAAAAGGATATAAGTTCACTAAAGAAAGAGTTTAGTTTGGATAGCTATAAATTGAAGCTTAAAGAGATATATTCTGTTTATATCAAGAAGGATAATAGAGCAATAATACATAGTGAAGGCAAGTATTTTGATATGCTGGATGCAGAGACCCAAGAGCTGTATCTTGATAACTTTAAGAAGATACTTTCTGGAAGTTTAGATACTAAGCTTTTTCAGCTTGATTTTAATAACCTAGAAGCAGAGGACAGTACTCAAAAGATGCTTTATAGTGCTCTTTCAGAGGATGATATTGAAGGCTTTCAAATGCAGATGAACAAGGTTATTGATAAGGTTATAGCTTATTATAATTATGATATGGATATAGTAATGAGCTTTATAAGAGCTGATTATTACAAGGGTGTAAGTGAGAAAATAGACGATTATAATAGGGGAGAGGATGACAGCTCCGAAGGTTATCAGTTCATCATGGCAACTGTAAACAAGGTAGAAATACCTAAAAAGACCTTGATGTTTGATGTGGCAAATCTTCAGCTTAGGGCAAATTCCAGCTTGGATATAACCATCAATTTGGCAAATCCTATAGAGGGCTTTACTTTCCCTATAATTGATAATGGTTACTCAAATGTAAGTAAAGTACTGTATTATACTTCAAAGACTAAGGAAAGGGATACAACTTTCCTAGAAGGAGTATTAGGCTGTGAATTTACCCTTACTGCAGAAGAAGAAAAGGACTCCTTTAATGCAATTATTTCTACAGTTACAGCAGGAAAGCTGACTCCAACTATGATTCAGGATATTTATGAGGAAATATATGAAAGAGCTCAGGATGTAGAGGAAGGAGAAATTCCTACTATAGGAGCAAAGGACATTAAGAGCATATTAGAATGCAGGGATATAGAAGTAGCTGTGGATGTGGAACAAGCTTATGAAGAGGTTCTAGCTACTAAGGAAAAGGAACTTAAGGTAGAAAATGTGCTTCCTAAATTAAAAGGAAAATCCATTAAAATTTCTAATGAGGATACAAACATAACTATTTCACCTAAAAATTTAAGCACTGTTAAGCAAGTAAGGGATAAGAATGGAAATAAGTGCTTATTAATTCAATTAACTGAAGATGTTGTATTAGATGGGCTTCCAATTGATGTAGAGGAAGAATTTTAGTGCAGAACTTGCCATAAAAGTTGGTACTAACTTTAGCAAGTATACAGATAATTAAATATTAATGAATTTGAAAGGTATATGTGATGAGTTTATTCAGCTTTTATAATGTTCACATATACCTTTCCGTTACTTATGCCTGTTTTAATTTGTATTGCATAACTTTTTGTGTTTTTAAATTTAAAATCATAATATCCGTAGCTTACAGTAGCATCCTTACCTTTTCCTACATAGCATACAGCTTTACTATGATGATGCCTTTCTATGATTTTCATACCAGATTTTTCAGCAGCATTGTATAGGGTAGTGCTCAATTGGCATATACCTCCACCTATGTCTTCAGCAGGTTCGCCCTTTACTAGAATTTTTGCTTTTTTATAGCCTTTTTCTGGTGTTCTTTTTCCTACTGTGTTATTGAACGAAAAGGTTTCACCAGGTTTAAGGGTATAATTATTTATTTTCTTTGCAGCTAAGGTTATATTGTTTACTCTAGTGCTGCTGCTGTCCATCAATGGAGTTTCATAACTAGATAAAATTGTTGGTTTCTTAGTGCTTGCTTGTTTTTGAGGAGCTTCTGGAGCTTTTTCCTGAGGCTTTGGAGGCTCAGGTGGCTTTTGTTCTTCTATTCCGGTACTGTGACCTATGGATGGGCTTTGCTCTACAGGTTTTGAAGACTCAGGTACTACAGGAGTAGGCCTTTCTTTATTTGTACAGCCAATTAAATTAATGGAAAATAATAATAGAATAAGAGCAAGTCTTCTATTCTTATCCATTTCAGCACCTCCGTCAAGAATAGCATGAAATTTGAGGAATACTATTATCTTTATTAATATATTATTAGCTTTTTTATAGTAGTTATAAGTGGAATTTTATAGGTCAGGGGAGCTGAAAGCTTAGCTTTCTTGTGATAAGTTAAAGTAGGTTTAAATACCTACTTATTTTTTTCAAAAAAATAATATAGTGGAATACCTTTTAAAGGCTGTGAATATACAATAATTAAAGCTGATAAATATAAAAAAGGGGATGAATTTTATGCTTGAGGAACACAGGTTAAATCATTTTGACAGTGAGGGAAAGGCTATTATGGTTGACGTAAGCCATAAGGAGGACACCTTAAGGATTGCTGCTGCTAGGGGCAAGGTTAAAATGAAAATGGAAACTATAGAACTAATTGAGAGCGGGAAGATGGGAAAGGGGGATGTACTTGGGGTAGCTAGAGTAGCTGGAATTATGGCAGTAAAGAGAACCTCTGAGCTTATTCCTATGTGCCATCCACTTTTTATTACGGGAAGTGAAGTAAGCTTTAATATAGACAAAGAAAGGTCATGTATTCATATAAAGGCTGTGGTTAGAACTACAGGAAAGACTGGAGTTGAGATGGAAGCGCTAACGGCTGTGTCAATAGCTGCACTTACAATATACGATATGTGCAAAGCTGTAGATAAGGCCATGGTTATAGAAGATATTTATCTCTATAAAAAAGAGGGAGGAAAGAGTGGGATTTTTATAAATGAAAGATAAAGTAGGGAGAGAAATAGAGTATTTAAGAATATCAATTACAGATAGATGCAACTTAAGGTGTGCATATTGCATGCCTGAAAGTGGCATAAAGCTTATGGATAGTTCAGAACTTATGACCTTTGAGGAAATTGAAAAGGTAGTTAAAGCTTGTGCAGCACTAGGGGTATCTAAAATAAGAATTACCGGTGGAGAGCCTCTTGTACGAAAAAATGCATCAGCTTTAGTTTCTAAAATAAAGGCTGTAGAGGGCATTGAAGAGGTTAGCATGACTACTAATGGAATACTTCTTAATGAACAGCTTAGTGAATTAATAGCTGCTGGGCTTGACAGGGTAAATATAAGCCTAGATACTCTGCATAGTGATAGATACTATGAAATTACCAGAGGCGGGGAATTGAGTAAAGTACTAAGTGCTGTAGATCAAAGTATTAAGGCAGGATTAATTACTAAGCTAAATACAGTAATAATAAGAGATTTTAATTACGATGAGCTAATGGATTTTGTAAAGCTTGCAGAAGATTTGCCGGTTAGTGTGAGGTTTATAGAGTTAATGCCTATAGGACAAGGCAAGGATTATAAGTCCGTAACTACGGAGGAAATAAGGAAGACCATTTTAAAAGAGAGGCAATTAGAACCATTCAGCCAGGTAACAGGAAATGGTCCAGCTGTTTACTATAAAACCGAAAGCAGTAAGGGGAGTATTGGATTTATAAGTCCATTGAGTCATGAATTTTGTGATAGTTGTAACAGAATAAGGTTTACAGCAGAAGGATTTTTGAAGCTTTGTCTACACTGGAACTTAGGGATAAATTTAAAAGCAGCATTAAGGCGGGGATGTTCTCTGATGGAGCTTAGTAAGATAATTGAAAAGGCTGTGAGAGAGAAGCCAAACCATCATGAATTTATGATGAGTATGGATAACAAAGTAGATTATGATACAAGAAAAATGGTTCAAATAGGGGGGTAACTATATGGGAAAGGTACTAGCTGTGTGTGTAAGTGAAATAAGGGGAATACAAAAAAAGGATATAAGTAAGGTAGAACTAATTGAAAATTATGGGCTTAAGAATGATGCCCACGCAGGAACTTGGCACAGGCAGGTAAGTCTCTTAGCTATAGAAAAAATAGAGGAATTTGAAAAACGCGGTATAGAGCTTGAACACGGCGCCTTTGGAGAAAACTTTGTGGTTTCAGGCATTGATCTTGTTAAGCTTCCAATAGGTACAAGGCTAAAAATAGGAGAAGCTGAAATTGAAGTTACTCAAATAGGAAAGCGGTGTCATTCCAGATGCCATATTTATGATACTGTTGGTGACTGCATAATGCCTAGGGAGGGCATTTTTGCAAAGGTGATAAAGGGCGGAATGGTAAAAGTAGATGATGAGGTAGAAGTTATCTAAAAAACAAATACAATATTTGGTTCCTTAGTGTATTATTAAAATATGCTAAGGAATTTTTTTATTTTTTTGAACCAATTATTATACATTTACATCATTTAGTATGTGATTAGAATTTAACGGAGGTAAAAGCCCTAAATGAGCTTTTACGGGTAACTTGCCGATGGAAATCGGCATGAATAAGTTACCACGTGTTCCGGGTGAAAGGAGGATGATTACTTGATTGAGATTGATTATATTACCAAAGCTCAAAGGGGAGATAAACAGGCCTTTAAATTTATCTTCACAAGCTACAGACAAAAAGTGTACAGGACTGCCTTTTTGGTGCTTAAAGACTATCAGTACGCAGAGGATGTTGTGCAGGAAACATTTATGCAAGTATATTTAAAGCTTGATAAACTTTCAAATCCTGTGGCCTTTGATAAATGGCTTTACAGAATAACTATGAATTTATGTATAGAAGTCATTAGAAAGCATAAGAAAATTTCCTTAGAAGCTTCTAAGGAAGATTTAGATGTAGATAGAGAAAATTTAGTTATCGATATGAATGCGCCTGAGAGCAAATTAATTGAAAAGGAACAGCAGAAGAGTATATTGAAATGTATTTCGGAGCTTCCCGTTAAGCATAGGGCTGTTTTAATTTTATACTATTATAATGACTTTGATGTAAAAGAAATTGCTGAAATTTTAGGATCAATGGAGGGAACAGTTAAATCAAGATTATTTTATGGAAGAAGACTCCTCAAAGAAGCCTTAAAGGCAGAGGGACTGGATATGCCAGAAAACACTGATGGAGGTGTTATGTATGGGAATTGATAACATTATAAGAAAAAGTTTAGAGGATAGTGTGGACAATTTAGACTTGCCTGTGGAAAAGTATGAAGAAATGTTTGAACATATTACTAGTCAGGAGAGAGCTATAAAACGGAGTTTTATTAAAAGTTTATTACAGAGAGTAAATATATTATTTAGGAGAATTAATTATAAAGAAGCTATAGGAGTTGCAGCTTTTGTGATGGTGCTTATTTTAGTACCAACTGTTGTTAAGTATAGTAGAAGCAAGGATATTAATGCAGCTATAGATAAAGATAAGGCTATTAGCAGCGAAAAAAGTGTAAAAGGCTATGATTTTTCAAGGCAGTTAGAGCTGTTAGTGTCTGATATTATTCCTAGGAATAGAGAAATAATTAAAGATGAAAATCAAATAAAAGAGAAGGTGCCATTTCCTATAGAATATCCTAAGTTTATACCGGAAGGTTACAAGTTAGCTAACACAGATATGGAAATTAACGAGGATTATATAGGGAAAATATATAGTGTAGGGCTTGTGTACAAAACAGCATCAAATAATACCTTTATGATAATGCAGATTACTGAAACAGGTAAGCCTGGTGATATTGATAAGTACGAAAAAATAAGTATTAATGGAGTGGATGCATATCTGTATGATCCGAAAATAAAAAACGGAAATATGCAGCTAATGCTTTGGAAGAATGGAAAGTATTACAATGTGATCTCTGATAGTATAGGAAAGGATAATATTATAAATATAGCTAAGTCTTTAGATTTTAATCTTCAGGGAGACACTAGAAAAAGTTATCGAAATGGAACATTTGAGTACTTTGAATATAATGATAGTACGAAAAAGATGGTGCCCTTTACAGTTGATTATCCTAAATATACTCCAAATGGCTTTAAGATACATAATACACAGATAATGCAGCTGAAAAAAGAAGACAAAGTACTCACTATCGCAAGGGAAAATTACAACAATGGAACGGGGAGCATGATAACTATAAGCGAAACTGATGATAAGAGTAAGTTTCAAAATATTACTGGAAAATTCAAAAAGGAAACTATTGATGGAATAGATGGCTGGTACCGTGAAGATATAGAGGACAAGAATAAAATCATACAAATAATATTTTGGGAAAATGAAAAACTCTACTGTGTAAAAGGAAGTAATGTTACAAAGGAAGAGCTAATAAAAGTGGCTAAGTCATTGTAATAAACCCTTGAATATAGACAAATGGCAATAAGAGGATGCTTCAAAACTACATTAAAGTAGTTTTGAAGCATCTCCTTTTTTACACCTTTCAAATTCAGACTTAATCTCCATTAATTTATCTCCATCAGTTAATAGCTTAAGTCCTGTTAGAGCTAGAGCCTTTGCAGCAAGAATTAAGGCATCATCAGCTTCAGTGGATTTTGCTGCAGCACAGAACTCCTTAGTATGCCCTACTAAATTACTTGGACCAATCCTTATATATGGGTGAATTGTTGGAACTACCTGGCTTATGTTGCCTGCGTCTGTAGAGCCTAAGCCCTTAGAGGTTTTACTAGGTACTTCTATCCCAAGTGTTTTCATACTATCTACAAAAACTTCATCGAATTTAGTATTAATCAGCAAGTCATCTACCTTATTTTGAAAGGATATTATATTAACCTTTGCCCCGGTGGCTAAAGCAGCGCCGCTGGCAATATTTTTAACCTTTTCAGTTACTTCGTCACAACCTTTTCTTGTAGAAGCCCTTATGAAGAATCTTGCTTTAGAGTATTCAGGTACTATATTGGGTGCATCTCCCCCGTGGGTAATAATACCGTGAATTCGTACATCGCTAGGTAGGTGCTGTCTTAATGCATTTATTCCGTTAAATAGAGAAATCACTGCATCTAAGGCGTTAATACCTTCTTCAGGACAAGCAGCCGCATGAGCTGGCCTTCCAATAAACTCAAAGTCTAATGGATCTACAGCAAGGGAGGTTCCAGTTACTGAAGTTTGATTTGAAGGGTGAATCATCATACAGGCATCGATGCCTTGAAGCAGGTTATGCTTTACAAAGCTTCCTTTTGCGCTGCCGTTTTCTCCTCCTTCTTCAGCTGGTGTGCCTAAAACAACTATTTCTCCACCGATTTCATCAATAACTTTGGACAGAGCTATAGCAGAGGCTATACTGGTAGTGCCTATTATATTATGACCACAAGCATGACCCAGATTTGGAAGAGCATCATATTCTGCCAAATAACCTATAACAGGTCCAGTGATTTTTGAAGACTTTTTTCGAGCAATAAAAGCAGTAGCATGGCCAGCCACAGCTCTTTCAATGGCAAAGCCATAGCTTTCTAAGGTGTCTGAAAGCAGCTTAGAAGCAAAAAACTCCTGATTTCCTATTTCAGGTCTCTCATGTATTTGATGACTTATCGCTAGGTATTCTTCTTTTTCATCTTCTATGGATGATATAATTCTATCCTTCAGGTTTTCAAAATGATTCATGTTAATTCCTCCTCAATAAAAAAACCTCTTCACATAAAGAAGAGGTCCTTATCAACAAGGATAGTTCCTCTTCTTATCTCTCAAGAATAATCTTGTTGGACTTGGCACAGTATTCTTAAAAGAACCCGCTGCCGAGGTTTCAAAGGGCCATTCCCTCCACCTCTCTTGATAAGAAGGGTTTATTCAGTTATTTAAAAACTATAATAAAACCTGAAAGAGGTATTGTCAATAGATTTTTTTCATATAATTATATATAAAAATTTTTCCTTTTTTTATGTTGACAATAATAAAAATACCTCGTATAATGAATTTCAAGCAATCCGGAATTGCAAAAAAACGAAAATTTAATAAAAATCCTTATCAAGAGAAGCTGAGGGACTGGCCCGAAGAAGCTTCAGCAACCACATGTTTCATTCGCATGCAAGGTGCTAAATCCAGCAGAATTAAGTTCTGAAAGATGAGGGAAGGTGCAAGTTTTGAATCAAACCCTTCCATGGGTTTTTTTTATGCACTAAACCCCTTCTTTCTGAAGGGTTTTTTTATTTCAAGGATGGTATTTTTAGAATACTTGGTATACTGTTATGAACTAATAAGAAGGGGGTATGGTTATGATTTGGCTTAAGGACATCAGCAAGGTTTATTCAAGTAGAGAGCAGAGGGTAGAAGCACTTAAGAATGTTAATTTACATATTGAAAAAGGGAAAATATATGGGATTATTGGATTTAGCGGGGCTGGGAAAAGTACTCTTATTCGCTGTATAAACTTGCTAGAAAAGCCAACTAAGGGTCAGGTTACGGTAAATGGTAAAGAACTTACAAGCCTTACCCCGAGAGAGCTTAGGAAAACAAGGGAAAAGATAGGAATGATATTTCAGCACTTCAACCTAATGAAATCAAGGACTGTTTATCAAAACATTGCTTATCCGTTAAAGAGAAAAAAGCTTGAAAAGTCTGTAGAAAGAGAAAAGGTAATGAAGCTGCTTGAACTTGTTGGGCTTACCGATAAGGTTAATGCTTATCCGTCACAGCTCAGCGGGGGTCAAAAGCAGAGAGTGGCTATAGCGAGAGCATTGGCTAATGAGCCTGAGGTGCTTTTATGTGATGAAGCAACTTCAGCACTAGATCCTCAGACCACTCAATCTATTCTTAGACTTTTGAAGGAAATCAATAAAAAACTAAATTTAACCATAGTAATTATTACTCATCAAATGGAGGTAGTTAAAGAAATCTGCCACAAGATAGCTGTTATGGATTCAGGAAAAGTGGTAGAAGAAGGGGATATTATTCAGATCTTTTCTAGTCCAAAAGCTGAAATAACTAAAGAGTTTGTTTCTACAGTATTCCATTATGATAAAATTTATGAGTTTTTGGGGCAAAAAGAATTCGTTGATGTAATAACTGAAGGGGAGGCTATATTAAAGATTTCTTTTATAGGTGAAAAAACTGGTCAGGCATTTATATCGAAAATATCAAGAAAATATAATGTAGATGCCAGCATCTTGTTTGGAAATATTGAAATAGTACAGGATGTACCTATTGGAAATCTTATAGTTAAATTTAGCGGCAGCAAGGAAGGAATAGTAAAGTCAATTGCTTATCTAGAAGAAAATAATATTCATGCGGAGGTGATTAGAAATGCTACACCATCTTTATACCTTTATGCCCAATGTGGTAGAACTCTTTCCTGATATGATAAAAGCTACTTTAGAAACGCTGCTTATGGTATTTATAGCAGGTAGCATTTCTACCTTGATTGGTATTCCTATTGGAGTAACATTAGTAGTTACAAGGCCAGGACATATACTTGAAAATAAGATTATCTATAATTTAGTTGGTAAGATAATTAATGTATTCAGATCTATTCCTTTTGTGATTCTACTTGCAGCAATAATTCCTTTAACCAGATTAATTGTTGGAACTACTATCGGGATGAAGGGGGCATTAGTTCCACTTGTTTTTGGTTCAACACCTTTTGTAGCGAGACAAATTGAATCGGCATTATTAGATATTGATAGGGGAGTGATTGAAGCAGCACAGGCTATGGGCTCCAGTCCCTTTGAAATAATTTACAGAGTACTGCTAAGAGAAGGGCTTCCAGGGATAATATACGCTTTAACAATTACAACTGTAAGCCTTATAGGCTTTTCAGCTATGGCAGGAACTGTTGGAGGAGGAGGTCTTGGAGACTTTGCAATTAGGTACGGCTACCAGTATTTCAAGACTGATGTTATGGTAGCAACAATTATTATACTTCTAATTATAGTAACGGGAATTCAAAGCATTGGAGAATTTTTATTAAAAAAGTTAAGTCATTAGAAGTAAGGGCGATTAAAGGTATAAATGACCTTTAACGGGTAACTTGTCCATAAGAATCGGCACGAATAGATTACCCCGTGTTTTCGACTGAAAGGAGAAAAAAATTATGAAAATAAAAAGATTAACAACCTTAATTTTAGGAATTCTATTTACAGCTTCAGCTTTAGTTGGCTGTGGAAATACAAAAACAAGCACTATTTCAAGTAATGCTGGTTCAGCAAAAAAGCAAGAAATAAAATTGGGAATAACAGGTGATGACCATAAGATATGGGACAATGTAAAGGAAAGGCTGGCAAAGGAAAATATTGATTTAAAAATAGTAAGCTTTAGTGATTATGTAAGGCCGAATATGGCATTAAATGATGGAGAGATAGATGCAAATGCTTTTCAGACAGTGGCATATTTTGAAAAGTTTAAAGCAGATCATAAGCTGGACCTCACTTCACTAGGATATACTATATTGGCCCCTATGGGCATATATTCTAGCAGCTTAAAGAATATAAAGGACTTAAATGATGGAGCAAAGGTGGCTATACCTAATGATGCAACAAATGGTGGAAGAGCATTACTATTACTTCAGGATGCAGGTTTCATTAAATTAAAGGATGGAGCGGGTATCACACCAACGGTGAAGGATATAGCAGAAAATCCTAAAAATCTTAAGATTGTGGAGCTAGTAGCCACACAAATTCCTAGGTCAATAAAGGATGTGGATGCTGCAGCAATCAATAATGGAGTAGCTGTTGAGGCAGGTTATTCACCACTTAAGGATTCTATATATATAGAAGATGTAAAGAAGGACAGTGCAAAGAATTACTTTAATATAATTGCAGTAAAGACAAAAGATAAAGACAACGCTGCCTTAAAGAAGCTTATCCAGGTTTATCAAAGCGAAGAAACTAAAAAGCTTATTGAAGAAACCTATAAGGGTTCATCAATACCCGCATTTTAATTGAAATAGAGAGCAAAGGGTAACTGCAATATTTAATTGCAAGCTATCTTAGAAAATAAAAATTATTATATATTTTGCTAATAAAGGAATTGGAAAAGTTTTGTAGAAACTACATATAATTATAGTAGGAGTCTGGCAGCTTCTAAAGTATGATTACTTTGCTTAGCTGCTGCCTTCAATAATTATAAGGAGAAATGATATGAGCGGAATAGTAATAATTTTTATGGTGATTGTCTTTATAGCTTTGTTTTCTGGAGCTAAAGGAAATCAGTCCAAACCCAGTAGACCAATGAGAAATACTAGACCAACAAACTTTATCACTTATTATGATTCATTACCAGGTGAATCACAGACGGAATTTTTGAATCAGCTTGATGATCTTCAAAGAATGCAAATGCTGGAAATGCTTCAGCATAGAGAGGAAAATCTCGATATACCACAGGATTTAATTGATAACTTTAATGATTGGACTCAAAGTGAGGAAGATAGAAATATAAGTCCTTATGATTCAAATAGCTTTGAAAATTTTAATTCTAGTGATTCTTATATTGATAATACTTCAAGCTATTCTGACTCTTATAATAGCGATAGTACAAATTATAGCGACTCCTATAGTGAGGGTTCAAGCTGGAGTGACTCTTATAGTGGGGATTCTTCAAGCTTTAGTGACTCATCCAGCAGCTTCACTGATTCATCAAATAGCTTCAGTGATAGTGGAAATTCTAGCGGAAGTGACTTTTAAATAAGAAAAGGTTAGTACAGCATTGCTGATACTAATCTTTTTTTTTGTTTACAATTTGTTAATAAAGTTGATATTAGATTGTCATGTTGAGGTAATAATATTTATTATGTAGTAATTAATATAAATAAATGATAGAAAATATTGATATAAGAGGAGTATTTAAATTGATGAAAAACGGTGTAGAAGTAAAAAAACCATTAATTCAAAATGCTAAGGAAAGAAAAAGAGTTTCAGTAGCTCTAGTGATTTTAGCATTATCTGCAGCAATTATAATATTTTTTATGATTTCAGGAAGTACTATTAATTTTAGGACCATAAGGAAATTAGGAGGGGCTGCTGGCACCTTAGCTGAGATTGGTTTTATATTTGCCATAGCTATGTTTGTTATAAGAAGAATAATTAAAAAGGTTGATTTAAAGTCTTTTAAGCCAATGGTTGTAACTCTTGCAAAGCTTGCAAGAGAGTGGCATGTGCCAGTAGCAATTACAGCCTTTTCAGCTATAATAATCCATGTGTATATTATGCTTTCAAGAGGTTTTATATTTAGTTTAACTTACATTTCAGGAATTTCAGCACTTTTAGTTTTAGCGGTTCTAATGATATCAGGTATATTTAGATATAAGAGAAAAGGTGTTAAGCTTCACATGGTGCTGGGTATATCTTTTATAGTTATGATGATAATACATTTAATAAGCTAATAGTAAAGAGCTTTATCGAAATGAGTAAAAAGTCATTTTGGTATGGCTTTTTTTATTTGATCCGTGTTCACAAAATGTTAATTATATTGCTATAAATCTGTCATATTGTATTAGTAGTATAAAATAATAGTAACAATAATTAAATGTTAATGCTATAGGGGTGAGAAGGTTAAAATGCAAAATATAAATGCGGCAAAACAATCAGAGGAAGTAGCAGACAATATTGTTGATAATATGCGTTTGCAATGGATACAGCATTGGGATGCTCTTTCATTTTTAATTATAGCGGCAGCAAAGGTCTTATACTCTGGAAAGCAAATAGCTCCGAAGATGTTTAATTTAAAAGTGCTTCAGCCTCCTGTTATAGCATCAATTTTACCTATTGTAGCTTTGGCTTACTTCTTTAAAGAAAAACAGAGGATAAAGTATTTTTATATAATGAACCTGATTATTAGTATTATTTTAATAATAGATACCATGTACTATAGAGGTTTTAAAGATATTGTGTCTTTAGGTACTTTAAAATCAAGCTTTCTTATGGGAGGAAGTGTATCTAATTTATTGTCATTTTTAAAACCTAAAGATTTTATTTATATAATAGATCTTATTCTTCTTATACCACTAGTAAATATTATGAAAGGCGTAAGAAGAAAGCAGTACTCCCGCAAATTACGTATATTTATGGTAATAGCTATATTTACTTTTGGAGTGGCTATAGACGGAAATTTTATTTATAAGACCTATAAAAATCAGACAGTAGTAAGCTCTGTTTCAAATAGTAAATTATATTTGTCAAGGAATCTTGGAGGTCTAAATTTTCATGCTTTAGATTTTTATGAATATATTTCCGAAAAATTAAAATAGAAAATAAGGAGAAGGTGGACATGCCGAGAAGTAGAATATTCAAATTGTTTGTATTGACTATGGTTTCAGCAATTATTATTGTTTCTGCCATAGGCACAGGGGTGACTAGCACTATAACAAAAGCTGAAACTGAAGACAAAGAATTTACTTCTACACAAGCACAGGAGTATTATATGCATGAAGATGAAATACAGCAGTATAATGACCAAAAGCTATTAAAATCTAAACAGGATATGTTTTTAAAAACGCAGCAGCTTAAAACCAATGAGCAGAAAAAACAAAAATTAGAAGAGGAAATAAAAGCTTATTTAGCAAGCAATATGGATAATGTAGGATTAAGCTATTATGATATTAACTCTGGTAGTGAAATAACAATAAATGGAGATAAAACATTTTTGGCTGCTAGTACTGTAAAGGTTCAAATGAATATTGTGCTTGCAGATTTGATTAAAGGTGGACAAATTTCTAAAGATGAAGCACTAAAGTATACTGATGCTTTTTATGAAGAAGGAACAGGAATACTTCAAGGACAGGAATTAACTACTCCAATACCTCTAACGCTTTTAAGCAAGTATTCCATTGTATATTCAGATAATATTGCAACTAATATGATTATGGATAGAATAGGTTATGAAAAAATGAGGACTCTTATAGATAGCAAAATTGGACATGCTACAGATCATAGCGATAACTATATTACAGCTAAGGATGAAACAACTCTTTTAAAGCTCTTATATGAAAATAAAGATAATAATTCCCTTTATAATGAGCTAATAGAAAATATGAAAAACACAGAATTCCACGATAGAATGGATTTATATGTACCTCAAAACCTAGTGGCTCATAAGATAGGAAGCTATGATAATTATGTTAATGATGTTGGAATAGTATACGCAAAGAACCCTTATATTTTATCCGTTTATACCAATGAAGTAGAAAATGCGGATGAGGTTATTGCACATATATCACAGTTAATTTATAACTATCAAAACAGTATTTCAGAATAAATTTTATATTAAAGGGGCAATAAAAAATCCCCTTTTTATTTTTGCTCTTTTTTTGATGAACTAGGTTTCTTTTTCCTTTTCTTTTTAACTGCAATTAAAGCATAGAATAGAATAAATAATGGGAGTATTAATTCAAAGGGCAATGAATAATACCTCCAAAGTGTTCCTGTCCAATTAGTAAGTTCAATGATGTTTTTATTGAATATAAAGGAACAATCCATAAGGAGAAGGCACATAGGAACTACTAGGAATCTGTAGTCCTTAATATTAAGCAGCTTTGCTGTGCCTTTTACAGCAGTAAACATACAAATACAAAGCTTCATAAGTCCACCAATTGCAAAAGTAAGACCTGCAATAATCTCAATTCTTTGGATAAACTCTCCAACCCTCACCCTGCTGACAGATGCATAAGAAGGAAAATAGTACTGACTGAATCTTTCTACTCCAAGAGTAAGTATATCAGAGGTTTTAGCTATGAGAACTAGTGAACCTCCAATTAAAATTCCCCACAGGTAGCTTTTTTTTATGTCTTTTGTACTTTCTAAAGATGAAAAAAGTGCAGTAAAAACTATAGTTTCACCAAATGGAAACGAGAATAGGGAGAAGGCTCCTGATAGTATGGGAGTAACACCCTTTTCAAGTACAGGCATAAGGTTCCTACCATCCATTTGTGGAGTTAACAGCATAAAAGCCATTATTATTAAAACAATTAATGAACTAACTATAAGCTCAGCAAAACGCCCTATAACCTCTATGCCATTTTTTAGAGCATAGGCGCACAGTGCTGTTGGAAAAATTAATATTATAAAAATATTCATTTCAGGAAGGGTAACTGTAGTGATAAAGCTGAAGAAGTCTTCAATTATTAATACTGAAATATTAAAGGAAAACCAAATATAGATAATACAAAATATTCTTCCGAAAAAACCTCCAAATAGCGTAATAAGAATATCATATAAATCTTCACCTGGAAACAAGGTTAAAAGTTTGGAATACATTAAAGATACCAGCATTCCAAACAGTATTGAAACTATTATAGCTATCCATATGTCCTTTTGAGCTTCTACACCTGAAGGAAAGATCAAGGTTCCGTTAGTTATAAACAAAATTAACATAGCTACAGCTTGCTTTGAAGTTATTATTTCTTTTTCCATGGAATACTCCTTCTTGTTCTCTTATGATTTCAAGCCCAAAAGATGGGTAATAAAATCTGAAAATGGTCTCAGCGGAGAAGGTATATTAGCCTTCAAAAGCAAAAGTATGCTAAGAAAATAAGAGAACATAAAAAGTATGATATACCAGTTAATATCAACTTGTTTTGTATTTTTTAATGCTGGTCTAAGTTCAATAACTCCTATAAGAATATAGGCTAAGGTTGCAAATATAATTTTCATAAATTAATCACCTTTACGAAGAGGTTTTCCAACAAGAGCACTTCCATTTACAGTTACATGTACATTAGCTTTTACTTCAAGATTCGCAAAGTTCTTGTTCCAATCATTTTTCAGCTTTGACCATTCACTGGGCATATGAGCTTCAATTTCCCTTCCAAAGCCAAATATATCTGTTTCGTATTGTTTTTGTACTAGTGACACTAATGTTTGAATTTCTTCTACTAATTCAGCTTCAAGGCAGCGTTCAAGCTGTTTAACAGTGGCGTTGTTTGTAAAATCTAAATCCTCACTGGATTCTGCTACACCAACATTTGTATTTACATCTACAATTATTGCAACTGAACCATTGGAGTAGGTTGGGATTAACTTTGTTTTACTTTTAAATAATTCAAAGGTTATATTTGAGCCAACCTTTGTTTGGTCTTTTCTAATGTTAAAAAGGGCCCCTTGTATTTTATTCCTTATAAATAGAAGAATTTTACTTTGATCTGGACTTAATTCACCCTTCATTTTATTATCTTCAAAAATAGCAGTGCCACCTATTTTAAGAGTCCCCTTTTCATAAGGGTTCAAACTTATAAGAGCGCCTATAGGTTCAATACCAGGAGTAGACATATCGTATAAAAACTCCCATAGGTCAATTTTGGGAAAGGAGGACACAGCTTCCTGATTAATCATCATATCATGAATCATATTAGATACAATGGTGTTTTCATCCTTTCTAGTTTCTAAAATTTGCTGCGCAGTATTTTTAGTGGTGAACAAGAGCCTCATATCGTCTCTAACTTCCTGATCTCTATTTACCCAGTCTAATACTTCGAAAATGTTATTTTCAGCAAGGCTGCCGCTTATAATTAGAATTTTGGCATGAGACCAGTATAGCTTTTTGCCATAAGTTGTAACCATATTTCTAACTGCATCAAATACACTTTTGCCTCTTCCAGTTATAACCTTGGAGCCAGCACCGGCAGCTACACTTCCCTCACGTCCTTCTACTGTTTCAGCTGAAACAATAAATTGTTTAGATACCATGTCGTAATCCATGCCAACACCTAATATAAATGCTCTGGATTCAATCTCATTATAGTCTCTTGAACAGCTGCAAAAGAGTGTAGAAGTTGTTATAAGTAATATAGTTATTATATATTTGAAGTTTTTCATATAAATCAACTTTCCTTATAAAACATTTATTCTGATTTATTTCTATTTGTTGCAACTTTGCTCCTAAAGTTTACATACCAAATGGGTGGTCTAATATAGGTATCTTTTACAGCGTTTTTATCAATAGCTGTAGTCCTGTAGGTATAGGGAACACCAAAGGACCTTAAAGATACTAGATAAAATAGTACAGCACATACCCCAAATATGTATCCATAAAGCCCCATAATATAGGAGCATAATATAAAAAATAGCCTTAAAGCTATTGTAGAGCTTTTCATTTCTACTATAAGAAAGGTGGTAATTCCAGTAAAAGAAACAATAATAACCATAGGAGAGCTTATAAGTTTTGCTTGAACAGCGGCCTGACCTATAACAAGAGCTCCAGTAATACTTACAGTTTGACCTATTGGAGTAGGAAGCCTTGTACTTGCTTCTCGAATATTTTCAAATATGAATAAAAACACCAGCATTTCTATAATTGTGGGAAAGGGTACACCCTTTCTAGAAGAAGCTATACTAATTGCTAGGGTAGTAGGTATCATTTCCTGATGGTATACAACTATAGCTAGATAAATTGCAGGAGTACTGGTAGTTAAAAAAAATCCAATTATTCTTAGTAGCCTGTTTACAGTTCCAAAAAAATAGTTTAGATTATAGTCTTCAGTAATTCTAAAGTATTCCATAAAAACAAAGGGAACAGTAAGTACAAAGGGTGTACCATTACAGACCACGGCTATTCTTCCGTCTAGAAGCTTTGTTACTACATCATCAGGTCTTTCTGTGGAACCAACAGTTTGAAAAATAGAAAGCTTGTTATCTGTAATATTTTCTGCAATGTTGGCACTTTCTACTACTCCGTCCACTTTAATATCATCTATACGTTTAATAAGTTCTTTAAGAATTTTCTCTGAGGCTATTCCTTCGATATAGCATATACAAACCTGAGTTTTAGTTTTAGAACCTAATCTTTTAAAAATAAACTTCAAGGCTTTATCCGGCAGCCTTTTTCTTATAAGAGTAAGGTTTGTATCTAGAGATTCAGTGAAGGCATCTTTAGGACCTCTTACTGCTTTTTCCGTATCAGGAGTAGTTATGCTTCTATCTTGAAAGCCCTTTGAAGGGATTATTATAGCTTGATTCACACCTGCAATAAAAAGTACTACATTTCCTAAAAGTACTGATTCTGCAATTTGGTTTACGTCAGAGGCTATTTGATTAGTAGGTGAAATCAAAACTCTTCTTATTAAATAATCAATCACTGTATCTTCACTTAGTGAACTAGGCAGCTCATGATTTAAAATTGGTTCAATTATATCTCTGCTTATGAGCTTTAGGTCACTCATATTTTTTTCAAAAACAAGGCAAAATTCTATATTCAATTCCTCAAGGCTCTCAAATTTTCTAAAGATAATGGTATCGTCATTGGTAAAAATATTTTTTATTATAGATATATTATTTTCTAATGAATTTGTAAGTTTTAAGGTGTTCTTTTTATCTTCCATAATATATCACCATACTTTTTCTTAGAACTATAGTATATATATTTTGCATTTATTTTTATATTTAATACATAAATTATTTTTGGTCAAAAGTGCCATATTTATCTTATGCTGCATAAAATAATTGTAAGAATACATTTTGCATAGAGTCAAAATGGATTCTTGCATTTTAAAACTGGTATGAAAGTCATTATAAATATTTTGGAGGTGTCCCTATGAACTTTAAGGACTTAATTGAGAATGACAGAGAGCAGCAGAA
Source organism: Clostridium omnivorum (assembly GCF_026012015.1). Taxonomy (NCBI): domain Bacteria; kingdom Bacillati; phylum Bacillota; class Clostridia; order Eubacteriales; family Clostridiaceae; genus Clostridium; species Clostridium omnivorum. The sequence goes on from NZ_BRXR01000001.1 coordinate 2,459,267, forward strand.
AAAAAATAAATTTGAAGGGACCTTACTAGATTACCTTGAAATAGTTAAAACAAATCCCGATATAGCTAAGTTAGCTCATAAAAGAATGTACGATATAATCCTAGAAAGCGGCTACGAAATATTAAGGCCCGAGGAGAACCAAAGAATAAGAAAAATTTATGGCAATGAGGTTATAAAAAAGTATAACTTCTTTAAGGATGACTTTTTTGGAATTGACAAGATATTAATGAAAATTGTGAATTACTTCAATGCGGCTGCTATGAAGGGGGAAGAAGCTAGACAGGTACTGTACTTAGTAGGTCCTGTAGGTGCAGGAAAGTCCTCTTTAGTAGAAATACTTAAGAAGGCATTAGAATCAGCTCCGCCAATATATTCCTTAAAGGGATGTCCTATGGCTGAAGAGCCATTACACCTTATACCAAAACACCTAAGAAAAGATTTTGAGGAATATTTAGGAGTTCAAATCGAGGGTGATTTGTGTCCTATATGTAAGTATAAGTTAAAGAATGAGTATAATGGAGAATATGAAAAGTTTCCAGTAGTTACTTCAACCTTTTCTATTAGATCTAGAAAAGGGATAGGAGTTGTACCACCTGTTGATCCAAATAATCAAGATACCTCTATTCTTACAGGCTCGGTGGATATATCAAAGATGGACTTATATCCAGAGGATGATCCTCGCATTTTTTCTTTAAATGGAGCTTTTAATGTAGGAAATAGAGGAATGGTAGAATTCATAGAAGTGTTTAAAAATGATGTAGAGTATTTGCATACAATAATTACTGCAACTCAAGAAAAGTCTATCCCATCTCCAGGAAAGGGAGCAATGCTTTACTTTGATGGTATTATAGTAGCTCACTCAAATGAGGCAGAATGGAACAGATTTAAATCAGATCACACTAATGAAGCTATTTTAGATAGAATAGTTAAAGTTGAGGTGCCCTATTGTCTAGAATTAAACGAAGAAATGAAGATATATGAAAAGATACTAAAAAAGAGCAATTTTAGCGCACATATATCACCACATACTATTGAAACTGCAGCCATGTTTGCTGTGCTGTCCAGACTTTCACCTTCTGCAAAGGCAGATCCAATGACAAAGCTGAAGATTTATAATGGGGATGAAATAGTTGAAAAGGGTACTACTAAAAAGATTGATATATCTGAGCTAAGAGAAGAAGCAGGAATGCGAGAAGGTATGACTGGTATTTCTACAAGATTCATCATAAAGGCTATAGATAATGCACTTTCGAATTCAGAGCATAACTGTATCAATCCACTAAGTATTATGGAGAGCATAATTAAATCCTTAAAGGAATTAGATATTGCTGAAGAAGATAAAAAGAGGTATATAGCTTTTGTACAAGATAGTATTAGAAAAGAATATAATAAAGTACTTGAAAAGGAAATAACTAAGGCATTTATTCACAGCTTTAGAGAGCAGGCAGAAAGCTTGTTTAATAACTATATAGATAATGCAGAAGCCTTTGTAAATAAGTCTAGACTTAAAGATAAGTCAACGGGAGAGGAACTAAATCCAGATGAAAAGTTTATGCGCTCCATTGAAGAGCAAATAGGCGTTTCTGAAAGTTCATCAAAAGGCTTTAGAACAGACGTAACCTCCTATATGTTCTATGTAGTAAGGAATGGCGGCACCATTGACTATAGCTCCTATGAACCTCTTAGAGAAGCTATAGAAAAGAAACTTATGGCTTCTGTTAGGGACCTTTCTAGAATAATAACTAAGTCTAGAGTTAGAGATAAGGATCAGGAATCCAAATATAATACCATGGTAGAGGAAATGAAGGCTAATGGGTATTGTGAACACTGCTGTGATGTTATTCTAAAGTATGCTGCCAACAACCTGTGGAAGGATTGATAATATGGCAATATTTAAAGAATTTGATTCTGTTGACCACGATAGGTCTGTAGAGGACAGAAGAAGGCATCGACAGCTAGTGGAAAAATCTATTAGAGATAACCTGGGGGATATCCTGTCTGAGGAGAGCATTATAGGAGAAGGAAAGGATAAAAAGATTAAAATTCCAATAAGAGGACTTAAGGAGTACCAATTTATATACGGTAAAAACACTCCTGGAGTAGGAAGCGGTGACGGATCCGAAAAGAGAGGAGATAAAATCGGAAGCGATAAAAGTCAGCAAGGAAAGGGAAAGGGTTCAGGTCAGGCAGGTAGCGAAGAAGGAGAAGATATTTATGAAACTGAAATATCTATTGATGATGTACTGAGCTACTTGATGCAGGATTTGGAGCTTCCTGACCTTGATAAAAAGAAGTTTTCCGAGATACTTTCAGAAAATGCTACAAAAAAGTGCGGCTATCAAAAACATGGTATTAATCCAAGACTAGCTAAAAAGAGAACTGTCATTGAAAAGATAAAGAGGGAACAGGGAAAGAAAAGGGCGCTAAGAGAAGCAGAGCAGGAGGTTAAGATAGATAGATTTCCTTTTAAAGAAGATGATTTAAGGTACTATAGAGTAAAAAAGACCAAGAAAAGGGAGTTTAACGCAGCAATTATTTGTATAATGGATACCTCAGGTTCTATGGATAACACAAAAAAGTACTTGGCTCGTTCCTTTTTCTTTGTACTCTCTAGATTTATTAGAATGAAATATACCAATGTGGAGGTAGCTTTTATTAGCCATTCAACCACTGCCAAGGAAGTAAATGAAAATGAATTTTTTCATAAGGTAGAATCTGGGGGAACCTATATCTCCAGCGGATATGTAAAAGCATTAGAAATTATTGAAGAAAGATATAACCCATCCTTTTGGAATATATATGTGTTTAATGTTAGTGATGGAGATAATTGGGCAGAAGACAATGATAGAGCTGTAAAGGCTTGCCATGAGCTTACGGAAGTGAGCAATATGGTTGGGTATGCAGAGATTCTGCCAAGTTTTTATTCTTCAGGACTTAAGGATAAACTGACAAAGGAAGTTAAGAGTAATAAATTTACTGTTGTTACGGTAAAACAAAAGCAGGACTTATGGAATGCCCTCAAAGGAATATTGAAAAAAGAAGTAAAGGAGGGCTAAGATGGAATATACTGTTAGAGACTTGGAGAAGTGGAATGAAAGAATTGAAGCCTTAGCAGCAGAGTTAGGACTAAACTTTTATGAACAGGAATTTGAATTTATAGGGTACAAAGATATGCTGGCTTATGAGGCTTATGTAGGAATGCCTTCAAGATACCCTCACTGGAGCTTTGGTAAGGCTTATGAGAGAAATAAAACACTTTACAGGTATAACCTTACCGGACTGCCTTATGAGATGGTAATAAATTCAGACCCATGTCTTGCATACCTGATGAAGGAAAATACACTTTTACTTCAAATCTTAACTATTGCTCACGTTTATGGACACAATGACTTTTTTAAGAATAATAGGTTGTTTAAGGAAGGAACTAGAGCAGACTACACTGTTGAAATGTTCAAAAGTCACGCAGATAAAATAAGAAGCTATATCAATGACCCAAGCATTGGCTATGAAAGCGTGGAAAGAGTTCTTAATGCTGCTCATGCCATCAAGCTCCAGATTGATAGGGTAGTTGGAGAAAAGAGAATGGATGCGGATGTTTTAAAGAGGAGAATTCTTGAAGATTATATGAAAAAACTGGAGAATAGAAGTATACTTGAGCCCTATGTAAATACTAATCCTCCAGATGTAAGTAAAATACCGCTTCAGCCCGAAGAAGATATTATATACTTTATAATTAAATACGGAAATCTTGAAGAGTGGGAGAAGAATATATTAGAAATAGTAAGGGAGGAAACACTATATTTTATACCTCAGATTGAAACAAAAATAATGAATGAGGGCTGGGCTAGCTTTTGGCACTATACTATACTAAATGAACTGGATCTTCCTCACTCTCTTCACCTAGAGTTTATAAAGCGGCATAATGATGTAGTAGCACCAATGCTTGGCGGTTTGAATCCATATTATTTAGGGTTTAAAATGTTTCAAGATATAGAAAGACGCTATGGAAGAAAGAAGATCTTTGAAGTACGTGAATTAGAAAGAGATGCTTCCTTCCTTAGAAGATACTTGACTCAGGAAATTTGTGAGGAGATGAACCTTTTTGAGTATGCTAAAAAAGGCTATGACTACTTTATTGAGGAAGTGCCGGATGAGCTAGGCTGGAAGGAAATTAGGAATCTGCTTGCTGCTAGCTGCGGAATGGGAATGGTACCAGTGATAAGGGTACTAGAGATGAGTCCCAAGGATAGGCTTTTAACTTTGGAACAGGTTTTTGATGGAAGGGAGCTCAACTTAGATTATGCTGAGGCAACCTTGAAGCATATACAGGAACTTTGGGGGCACAGTGTGCTATTAATAACAAAAGCAAATGGAAAAGAAGTAAAAATTAGCTGTAATGAAAATAAAGTAATTATGAGAATATAGAGTAAAAGGCCAGTCTATTTGATTCTATCAGCTAAATCAAATAAGCTGGTCTTTTTATTGAAAGGGGTATTAAAGGGGTAGCGCAGTAACTATTAAGGCTATAATGCCTTTCAAAATTTAAACTAATATTTAAAACATATATTCCTTCATATACATTTCATATAAACCTTGAGCTTCTTGAAGTGAAATTTTTCCCTGCATAAGGTTTCTATATAAAAGGTAAAGATAGGTGCTAAGCTCAGGGTGTAAAGGTTTTGTTTCCTTAACTTTTAAATGTATCATTTCTGCAAATTCAGCCTTAGTATTTGAAGTTTCAAGGTCAATATAATCTAAAAGTTTATGTATTTTTTCTTTAATTCTGTAATCGGTACTGATTATTTCTATCTCTTTAAGCTGCAGCTGAACTTTTTCTAATATTTGAATTGCAAATACTTCAGAATTATTATTATTCACAAGGCTCACCTATCTTTCAATTAATTTTTATAAAAACGTATCGAAATCCCGAAACAAAAAATATAAGATGTTAATTATAATTACGAAAAATATGCATTTTTTTAGGGGGTGCTCCTAAGATATTTTTCCATTTATTTTGAGAATTGAAGTAATTACTTACTAATTATGACATGGTAAGTTTATGGTATATAGGAAAATTACCATAATAAATATTATGGTATAGAACATTATAGTGCCAAATTAGGAATAACCGACCCGTATTGCATATTATTGTTTGTTGTGCTCCTTCTATTTAGCCCATATAATTAAGGCAATCTTACATTTCAACTGAAAGGAAAAGATGAATGAATAATATAAAAAAATATAGTGTAGTATTATTGGGTACTGCAATAATAGGAGCAATAATTTCTATACAGGGTTTACATTCAGCTATAAATCCTAAAGTGGAGGAGACAAGCCATACAAAAGCTTTAATTTTAGCTTCAAGTTATCAAAAAAAGCCTGTGATGTTGGTGGAGTATGATGGTGAAGGAAGTGTTATTGTAGCGCCATCAGTTATACAAACAAAGGAAGAAATTGTACAAGCAGCTGAAGTTAAAACTGATAATACATATGCTGTAAAGGAAGAAGTGCCTAAGAATGAGGCAGCACTTTCAAGAGGAGGCAGCGTATCAGATTCTATATCTAAAAAGACTTCTGTAAGCAAAAACATTAGCCAGAGTTCAAAAAGTGGACAAACGGCTAAGGCTGCTAACAGTATTAATTATGACGAAAAAGAATTATTTTATAGATTGGTTAGTGCAGAGGCAGCAGGTGAGCCATTTGAAGGAATGGTGGCAGTGGCTACTGTAATAATGAACAGAGTAAAAAGCCCTAATTATCCTAATACCATCACTGGTGTTATTATGGATAAAAATTGGGGATATCAGTTTACTCCAGTGGCTGACGGTAGAATTAACGAACCTGCTACTGCAGAGGCTAAAAGAGCTGTAGACATGGTTCTTGGTGGCTATAGAAGCTTCGGAGCAGAGGTGCTTTACTACCTAAATCCAAAGAAATCTACAAACAGCTGGATACCAAAGAAGAAAACTTATTATAAGACTATTGGAACTCAAGATTTTTATTATTAAAAAAGGCAGAAAAGCTCTGCCTTAGAGCTGTTCATCCTAATAAAAGGTGAGCAGCTTTTTAATTTATACATTTATCATATTTCCCTATAATGTGGGTAGCGCAGGAAATACAAGGATCAAAGGAACGAACGATTCTGCCAAGCTCCACAGGGTTATCAATATCCTTAATAGCTGTTCCAATTAGAGCTTTTTCCGCAGCTCCATGAAACCCATTTTCATCTAGTGGGGAAAAGTTCCACATAGAGGGAGTTATTATATTATAGTTTTTAATTACTCTATTTTCAATTTGGAGCCAATGACCAAGTGCTCCTCGGATGGTGTCCACAAGACCCATTCCAAAGCCCTTTTCAGGTATATCAAGTATTTTTTGATTGTTTGGCTTCAGCTGAAGTTTATCTGCAATATTCATCATTATTCCAGCTATCTTTTTAGTCTCCATAACTCTAGCTGAATTTCTATCCATGCAGGAGTTCCCTCTGGTGTATTCGCCAGTAAGCATTAGCCTTGCCAGCGGACCAACCTCCATTGGAACACCATCATACCTGGGAGCTTTAATAAAGGTATAGGCTTCAGGTTTTTTTATATCAACTGCTTCATTTTTTTCTGTTCCTGGCTTATAGGTAATTGAATTCTTATCTTTTTCCAGTGCTGAAGGGTTATCATTATCTACAAACCAGGAATATTTTATATTTTCGGTGATGAGGCTGGAGTTTAAGGGCGATTTCTTGTCCTGAAGCAGTACTCCAGGATTTACATAGAATAAATCCTTATCATTATAATAATTGAATAAGCCGTAGCTCATAAAATTATTATATGAGCTTCCCTTCTCAAAATAATCAGGATAGTATTCAGTTAGTATCTTTATATCCTCTGTCATAGCTGAATTTATAAAATTGCTCAGTTCTGACAGAATAGATTTTATTTTTGACAGCTTATAAGAATCAATGTTTACTGTAACTCCACCAGCAAAGATCCCATGATTATGAGGGGCCTTACCACCAAGTACTGCAACGCCTTCATGGGCTAGTCGGCTGAAGTTAATGCTTTCTAAATAATGATTAATAATAATTTGGCTAAAGTTATCAGGTATTCTATAATCTGTGTACTTTTGAGGTGATACTGGGTTTATATCTGGCATTTTTACAAAGTCGGGTATTGTAAAAAGATAGAACTGCCTTAAATGATTGCTTAAAAATTCAAAGCCATGTATTAAGTCTCTAAGATAGGTATCATTTGTGTCCATGGATATATTCAAAGCGACTTGCAAAGCAAGTGAAGAAGCTACTGCATGGGAGGTTGAGCAAATACCGCATATTCTTTGGGTGAAATATATGGCATCTAGAGGGGATCTGCCCTTTAACATCTTTTCAAAGCCCCTAAATAAAAGACCACTTGTCTTAGCATTAGCTACAATATTATCTTCTACTTCAGTAGTTATTTCCATAAAACCACTAATTCTCGTGACAGGATCAATAGTTAAAGTCTTCTTCATAATTTTTCCTTTCACCGGAGCACTAGTGCTCAGCTTTTAATTTAATGAGCAGGTGTTCCTTTTACATATTAAAATCTAACAAAGGGTTCCATTCCATCCGGGAAGTATGGCTGAGCACAGCCTATGCATGGGGTGTTATCACCCACAGGCCAATTCACATAGCCATTCCATTTTCGCCTAGGACAATCTGTTTTTGTAACCGGACCTCTGCAGCCTAGCTTAAACATGCAGCCTTCTTCTCCTAGTTTTTTTGCAAAGATTTTTTTGTCAAAAAAGCCTCTTCTAGTGCAGTTATCGTGTATTGTAAACTCATAAAACATTAGTGGACGATTATCCTCATCTAATTCAGGCAAGCCAAAGGCAGCTAGATGTGCCAAAGTGCCCACAACCCAATCTGGATGACTAGGACAACCTGGAACTTTTATTACAGCTTTGTTTAAAACTTCAGCAACACTTTTACATTGAGAAGGATTTGGCCTTGCAGCAGATATGCCGCCATAGGAAGCACAGGTGCCAGCTGCCACAATATACTTTGCTTTTTCTCCAGCCATTTTTACTGCTTCTAGTGCTGTAATAGGCTTTCCTCTATAGTTTGCAACAATATTGTAAAGGCCATTTTCAGCTGTGGAAATTGCTCCATCCACTATTAAAATAAACTCTGTATTTAGAGTATTCATAAATTGTTCAAAGGCATAGTCTCCTTCAGCGCTCATCATTGTGTTATTATATTTTAAGTCTATTATTTGAGTAAGTGTATAAGATAGGTTAGGATTTTCTCCATTTAGAAAGGATATAATATTTCCTGAACAGCCTGTGGCTTCTAGCCAGATTGCATTGATTCTTTTTACTCTTCCTTCTTTTATGAGCCGCATTGCTTCTTCAGTGAGTATCTTGGCAGTGGTATTTTTTTCATTAATTAAAGGACAGCTATTATCTATCATAGAAAGGCCTCCTTATTTCAGTATTCCTACTTTTGGAAGCTTAGATAGTACGACTTCTTGTTTATGGCAGTTATTAAATTGTTCTGTTAAATCTTTGCCTGCAAGTAGGCCAAAGTGGCTTGCACCCCCCCAGGTTGCTTCGTTACTAACATCGTAGACGATTCCGTTAACTGCTGCATAGGCTGGCTTTCCTTGAGTTCCATCAAATTCAGACAACTCCTTAATAGTAAATGCCTTTGTTTCTCTATTCATTTCTGCTTTTATTGTATCTTCTACAATATCGTTTAGTTCATCAATACAATATAAAACACAATCAATTTCGTGAAGCAGTGCCCTTTCAAGAAGCTGTCTCTTTGCAGGGCAGGAGGTATAAAGTAATTCCATTTCATATCCATTTATTCTTTTGCGGCATTCTTTAAGAAATTTTGTTTTATTGTTTTTCATGCATATCTCCTTATAAATAGTTTTCTACTATTTATATGCATTAAATTGGAGATGCAGAATTGCCAAGTGATCCTAGATAAACTCAATCTGATTCCAAGAACTCTGTTTACAGGAAAGAAAAAGACAGATTGCTCTGTCTTTATAGAAAATATATTTTTTAAGACTACTTTATACTTGGCAGCTCCTCAGCAAATTTATAAAAATCCACATAGCTGCCAATATAATCTGCTGGTATTTCATCATCTGTTCTATGAAGAATGTAATCTTTAATAAGAAAGGTTTTAATGCCAAGCTTTCCAGCTATTAAGTCCTCCTGCACATCATTTCCAACCATCATGCACTCTTCAGGACTTTTGTTAATATCCTTCAGCACTTCTTCATAGTACTGGATTTGAGGTTTACAATAATGATTTTTTTCATAATGAGTTATATAAGAAAAGTCTTCAATATCAAAGCCTGCCCATCTAATTCTATGATGAATAGCTTTTAAAGGAAACAATGGATTTGTTGCTACCACAAGTTTGTAGCCTTTTTTTTGAAGCAGAGCAACACTTTTTTGTATATATGGATTTTCAAACACTGCGCTTTTAGCTTCTAAAAAACGAGTATCATAAAATTTATCAAATTTTTCCTTATATATGTTTAAATCCCCATGAATTCTCTTTGCAAAATCGCTCATAAAAACTTCTTCGTTAGTCTTGTGATCTAGATTTTTTACCATAGTCTCTGTTGATGCCCAGATAGATTTACCTAAAGTTTTAGGATCAATTAAATCCTTAAAATAAATTCCTAATTGTTCAAAGTATATCTTCGTGAAGTTATCCATATCCATTGGCAGTAGAGTACCATCAAGGTCAAATAGTATAGTATTTAAGTTTATCATTTAGTCTTCCTCCATATGTAAAATTCATAAAACAATTCTATCACATTAGTACGCATTTTTAGTTAATATGAAGAAAAATTTACAAGGTTTTAAAATAAATTTTTAAAATAATCACCAAAATTCATAAGTTTCATATTATGAATAAAAGGGGGGATAACCATGTTTATTATGCTGGATTTAAGTAGTGGGAGAAAAAGATTATTTGAGGAAATAGATTCAATATTGCTGCAGTCAAAATTAAGTGGCAAAAGCAGCATTAAAACCTGCGATATAGCTATTGTAGCTGCAGTAGTTTTCTTTAGTGCTGAGCCTGCTAATGCGGCAACTTTGGAGTTATACCGTAAAACCTTTGCTGAAGGATTTATAGAGTTTGGGGAAGCTTTAGTTCTTCCATTTGCAGAAGGTTTTATAAACAGGGATTCTTTGAAAAGAGGAATAAAATATTTAAAATGGAAGAGTACTTATAAATAGGTAAGAAGCAAGAGTGAATAGTGAAAAAGAAGGAATTTTTGCCTTTAAGGCAAAAATTCCTTCTTTACTTATTAGTACTCGTCCCTATTGTTGTTTTTTAGGAGCCAAAATCATAAACATGTTGTTACCTTCAAGTTTAGGAGCTCTTTCAATAGTTGCAATATCGCCTAATTTAGCTAAGAACACTTCAAACACTTTAGCACCCATATTGGTGTAGTTATTTTGTCTTCCTCTAAACCTTATAGAGACTTTAACTTTATCTTCATTCGCTAAAAACTTTTTAGCGTTGTTAGCCTTTATCTCTATATCATGTTCTTCAATAGTAGAACTTAACCTCACTTCTTTGATGTTAACAACCTTTTGATTTTTCTTACTTTCTTTTGCCTTCTTAGACTGTTCAAATAGGTGTTTATTGTAGTCCATTATTCGGCATACTGGAGGATTAGCATTTGGGGAAATCATAACCAAATCTAAATCCTGTTCCTCAGCCATTTTTAAGGCTTCCTTAGTACTGATAATTTTGCTTTCTTCTTCACTTACCAGTCTAATTTCTTTTTCTCTGATCTCTTCATTAATGTTAAAATCTTTACTAATAATATAGCACCTCCCAAGTTTTAAGAAGAAATTTATCTTCTATATTTATATTATACCAAAAAAACACTGTTTTATCTAATGCTAAGTTTTTTTGTTTAAATATCTATTTTATATTAGGTAAAAACTAAGAGTTTTTGAAAAAATTCAACAAAGCTGAATTTTAATAACAACTATTACCTCTTAGTTCTTACTTATTACCTATTTATATACCTTAAATATATGTAAAAATGGCAAGGTTATATTAGATGTATGTATATGAATTCAAAAATATGGCGCATTATGGAATTTTATGTACTAATCTGTATAATTATTTTTCTTTAAAATATTGGAAAATGTCATTAAAATGGAATAGGAGTATTTTTTCAGCCTTAAACGAAAGAGGGGAAGGACATAAATGCAATCAAGTTCAATTGTATTTTTAATTAAGGTATTTTTAACTATTATTATTTTTATCTCATTTTTATACATAGGGACAAACTATTGTTTTGATAGAAAGAAATTCTCAGGTTTATGGACAATAGGGTTAGGGCTTTTTAGTGTGAATTATATTTTATTAACTATTGGCTTCTATGGATACGAGTTTAAAGTACTTCATTTTTTGCAAATGGCTGCATATATGTATGGAAGCTTTTTCATTGTTTATGGAAGTATTCAGCTTTTGGATGTTGAACATAAAAAGACTATGAAGATATCGGCTGTAATTGGTACGGTTATTTTAGTATTATATGTAATTGGCATTGTTAATGTTAAAGTTATATTTTTAGGCTACTTTAGTATGCTATTTTATATTAACTCCTTTGCAGCCTTTAGCTTTTTTAAGGCTCAAAAATCTCCAGCCTATAGTAGAAAGTTCATTGCAGCAATTTTTTTTGCAATGGCTATTATTGATATTAGTAATTATGTGTCTTATATATTTAATAATGCGTTTTTGCTTGATCTTTATGCTAAAGCAATTATTTTAATTATTGCATATCAATATTCTACTTATATTTATATCAGAAGTAAAATAAATTTGGCATATGAAAAGGAAGTGTGCTTTGAGGAAAACTTCAATAATTCAAGTATGGGTATGTGTCTAGTTGATATCAATGGAAGGATAATACATACAAATAGTGCTTTACGTAAAATGTTGGGATATACAGAGAGTGAACTGTTAAGTAAAACATATGTAGATATTACATATCCTGATGATGCTAAAAATAAGTCAATAAGAGAATGTAACAAAATAGATACAATAGGAAGGTCTTTTCAGTTAGAAAGGAGGTATGTACATAAAAATGGAAATATAGTATGGGTTATACTTACTGTATCCATTATAAGAGACAAGCAAGGTAATAAGTTATACTATATTGCTCAGGCTCAAGATATAACCAATTATAAAACTGTTTATAATGAACTTGAAATAAGCAATGAAAAATATGAAACACTGCTTGACTGCTATGACAGCGCCATTGTAGTACTTGATAAGCAATTTAGGTATGTAGTAGCAAATCAATATTATGTAAATAAGATAAATGAATACACTGAAGAAAAATATACTACTGCTAGTATTCTGGGGAAGAGTCTTGAGGAAGTTTATAAAGATAAAGATGAAAACGAATGCTTCAAGGCTTATGAATATACAATGAAAACTAAGAAGCAAATAGAGACTACATTATGCTATAAGACGCCTAAAGGTGAGAGTAGATGGTATGAATTTAATATAAGTCCATATGAAGAAGGAATATTAATTATCATAAAAGATGTTACTGATAAGGTAAAAAATCAAAAAAACGTGGAAGAGAAGGAAGTAAAGTACAAAAGCCTTGTGGAGCAGTCTTTAGATGGAATAGTGCTAGCAAATAAGGATGGTTACATAATAGAATTCAATCGCGAAATGGAGAGAATTTCAGGGATAAGCAAGGAAGAGGCTGTTAATATGCATATAGTGGACATGCATATTAAATTAAGTAATGGAAAAGCTTATCAAGGAATGGATGTGGAAGGTGTTAAGAAAAGCTTTGAAAAAGAGCACATAGATAGTAAAACCTCAAATAAGAGTAGAACATACTATGCGCAAATAACAAATAAGGATGGAGATATTGTTAATGTTGAAGAGTTTTATTATCCTATAATAACTGAAAGTGCTAAAATGGTCTGCTTTACCTTTAGAGATATTACAGAGCTAAAAAAGCTTGAAAAGATAAAAGAAAAGTTAGAGGAAAATGAAAGGCTTACAAAAGAAACAATAGAACTGGATAGGCTTAGATCAGAGTTTTTTGCTAATTTATCTCATGAATTTAGAACTCCACTGAACATAATATTAAGCGCTAACAAAATGATCCAAAATTTAATGGAGAATTATTCGGCAGAAATGGATTATATGGAGGAACACCAGAAGGTGCGCAAATATCTAAATTCATCAAAGCAGAACTGTTATAGACTGCTTAGGCTTATAAATAATATTATTGATATTACTAAAATGGATGCAGGTTTCTTTCACTCAAATTTGAAGTGTTGGAATATAGTTAATGTAGTAGAAGAAATCACGCAATCCATCGCTGACTATGCAAAAAATAAAGGGATACATATTATTTTTGATACGGATATAGAAGAAAAAAATACAATTTGTGATGCAGATGCTATCGAAAGAATAATCTTAAATCTGCTTTCAAATGCAATAAAGTTTACTGGGGAAGGTGGAAATATTAATGTAGTCTTAAAGGACATGAATGATTATATAGAGATTTTAGTGGAAGACAGCGGCATAGGGATACCAGAGGAACAGCTTCCATTAATATTCAATAGATTCAAACAGGTGGATAAATCTCTTGCTAGAAGACATGAGGGAAGCGGTATAGGACTTTCCTTAGTTAAGTCCTTAGTGGAAATGCATGAAGGTAGTATAGATGTGTTTAGTAAAATAGGTGAAGGTACTAAATTTATAGTAAAGCTTCCAACAAAGAGCTGCTGCTATATCGATGAAGTTGCAGCAGCAAAAGAGCTCTATGATAGTAAAGTTGAAAAGGTAAATATTGAGTTTTCGGATATTTATTTTTAAGGCATTAAAGCTTTAAGTAATAATAAATAATTAATAAAAAGCTTCAGAAAATATATAGTTTTTAAATGAAAATCCTATGACAAATAAAATCATAGGACTTTTAATTTTATTAACTTTAGTTACATAGCTACTATATCAAGCTCTTTAAAGCCAGTTTCAGGGCTGAACTCTCTATTAAAGGCTATGCCTTCAATGTGGCCAATTACAATTTCAGCAGTGGTATATATTATACATTCATCAAGAAGATGACCGCCAAAGGCCCTTCCTTCAGAATCTCCTAAAGATATGTGAAGGTGAACAGCATCCAATCCTAGAGTGCCTACAAGAGATAAAATTTCAAACTTTTCATCATAGTCTCTAATTATATTCTCATTGGCAAGCCTTAATTTTGCGTGTCTTAAGCTTCCTACGCAAGTAATTAATACACCTGCACTAACATTATTTTCAATTACAAATTTAGAAATTTCTTTTTTTAGATCCATTCCGGGCAGTAGTCTAAAGGCGTAGTACTTCATACATATTCCTCCTTTAAATAATAATCTATTTTCATTATATAACATATTAATAAGCATATATTTAAAATTTTAATTTATCATGTAACATTTTATTTTTATAATTCATATAAGTGAACTAACATTAATTTTTGGAGTGAAAAGGTTGAACATAGATAATGATTATTTTCAACATCTAGAGAGTTTAGAGGATAAGGAAATAAGGAAGAAGTATAAATTTTTAGGAGAAGGAATCAGCAGAAGGGTTTATGACCTTAATAATGGACTTGTACTAAAACTAGCTAAGGATAGGGAAGGACACTATCAAAATAGGATTGAAAACTATGTATATACTACAGCTAGTGAAGAGCAGAAAAAATATCTATGTCCTATACTATATTACTCACCTAGAATAGTTATAATGAAAAAGGCAAAGCCACTAACCGATACAATTAATAGTAAAACTCTAGACTTAAAAACTGTGAGAAATGAAGATAGAGCTGAAGATGAAATAAATGCTTTAGCAGAGGAATTTTACTTATACTATGATGACGTGATAGCAGTAAACTCCTGGGGTAATTTAGATGGTGTTAATGTGCTTATAGACTATGGCTGTACCAGCGAGACAGGGGATCTTTACTATCACATGCTTTTTTGGCTTTATGAGGTAAATAAATCAGAAAGAAATTAAAAGATTAGGAGCATACTTGGATTTGTATTTACACAAAGCTAAGTATGCTCCCAACTTTATGGGATATATGAATGTAATGCTTTTAAAGCTTACAATATTCTAGCTCCTTCCATGCTGTCCAAATTATATTCGATATCGATATTTTTTCTTGTTAGTGGAATAATCTTAAAATTCCAAGGAAGTATTTCAACAGTGTGTATTGCATTAAGTATATCAGTTTGGATAGATTTAATCTTTTTCATACTACAGAATTTACTATATTTGATTCCAATTATGTACAGAGGAAAGTCTTTTGATAAATTTAATTTTTTTATAGAAATATATGCCTTCTTTATTTCCTTGTGCTTTTCTAGTTCAGCTTTTATCTTGTCTAATGTTCTGGAAGATAAATCATGAAGCATAAATTCATCACTTCTATATAGATTGCTTCTTTCATCCACTACTTCTTCGTTAGTTTTCATAAACTTTACTGCGTATTCATAATAGTTAATTGCTTCAGTTCTATTGTTATTGTATAAATAATAATTATATAGATGAAAGCAGCATTGAGGGATAATCTGTATATCTTCCTCCATAAGGGTTTTAAAGATAGCCACTCCTTCATCATCACCGGTTTGAAGTAGGATTCGAGCTATGTGGAATCTAGCTCCAATACTTTGCTTGTCCGCGTTTTCTGCTTCCTTGAATACTTTAAGCGCGGCATCTAAGCCTTCAAGTTCCTCAACTATAAAACCTTTATCAATCCACTGCTTACTATCTAATCCTGTTTCTTTTTCTGTGGCATCCAGTTTTTCTAGTGAACCATTCAATTCATTTATGTATTTATAATACCCTTCCCAACGTTCCTTGGAAAGCTCTGACCATTTGGCACTCATATTGTTTAATATATTATCTGCTTCATTTTTAAACAAAGTTCTTATTGCACTCTCATAAGTATCTTTAAAAATTGATATTAAATCTCCATTAAATCTTCCGTCAAGTGCAGGTAATGAAGCACCTAAGGCTTCTGCCCTTTCCAAAATAGAAGGGTGAGTACTTCCTGGTAAAGAGTGGCGATTTTTTATTTCTTCTAAAAAGCTTTTATAGACTTCTTCAGAAATTTCTAGATTTCCTTTCATGGCTCTTTCCATCATTATGAAGATATTATCAGGAACTTTTTCTTCCTTTTTATTTAATTCTGTTATGTAGTTCCAAAAGTATCTGCTAAAAATACCATCATAAAAGGACATTTTTATTAATGAATTTATAAGGTTTTGCTTGCTTACAACCTTAGAAGAGATAATATCAGCTTCTAGCTCGTGGTTTTTACTTAGCTGGAAATATAGATTGTTTAATATAATCAGATATCTTTTTGTTAATCTGCCCATAAGAGAAGTGTGTTTTCCCTTGTTTTTTAACTTATCTAAGTGCTTTTTCAATCCATCTATTTTCCATGCAATTCTCTCCGCACTTCTACTGTGGAGCTTACTTAGGTGTCCGCACTCATGAGCTATAACACCTTTGAGTTCTTTTTCGTTTAATAAAAGCAATAGGGGAACACCTATTACTAGATATCTCTTTCTCCATTTTGAAATATAAAATCGTGACCCTTCTTTTATATATGCATTATTACTGTAATCTAGAGCAATTATATGTATTTTAGGACATTTGCACATAGTTCTTATATCATTAATTGTTTCATAAAGCTGAGGGAAATCATTTTTGTTTATAACAAACATATCTGCTTTATCATCTTTTCTAAAGAATATGGAAAACAGTATTTTTGACAGCATATAAAATATAATTATTAAGGGAACTTCAAATAGCGATAGAGTTATTATTGTTACTGCGAGGCCATCTCCACCCTCAAAGCCTAGAGTTAGAAATGCGATTATAAAAATAAACACAAGTAAATACAGCAATAACATTCCTAACGTTAATAATGAATCTAATGTACCTATAACTTTTTCCTTGAATTTAATGCTTTTTTTCATACTACTCAACCCGCCTGTCAGTATAATTTATAATTTCATCAGCTTAAGAATAATGTTATATTTATATAAATTTTAGCATGAAATGACAACTTTGAAAATATTATTTAAATTAATTAAAAAATAAATTGAAAAGATAAAATGTAACAAATTCATAGAAAGAATAAAATAAAATGTAGAAAAAAAGTATTAGCTTTTTTTATAAGCATTATGTTATTACAAAATCTCTAAATTTTTTTGAATTATAAAGGAATTTATAGAAAGATATCGAATTATAAACTCAAATAAATATCAACCTACTATATTTGACAATAAGGAGAGATTATGATGAGAAATGCCGAACTTTTCAAAGGATATTTAGACAAAAATAATTTATATGCTGATACTTGGTCTGAAGGAGAGAAAACATTTTTTCAATTTCAGCAAAAATTAAAGTCAGGACCTGCAGGAAGACTACTTGTGATTTTTGGAGGAGACACTTTAGTTAGTGTTTATGCATTAGATTACGTTTCTCTATCTAATACTGCCCGCAAGGACTATATGTATAGAGTTTTAAATGATTTAAATATGAAATATACATATCATAAATTTTTACTAGATCAAGATAACAACATTATGACATCAAGCTTTATTCCATTTTCAAATAACTTTTCAGAGGAAGTTGTTATGGAATTATTATTTGGTTCTCTAAACGTTATGGAAGAGGAATATGCCACACTTATGAAAGCAATGTGGTCCTAATCGTAAATATAGATAAAACTTAATTTATTAGTAGAAATTATAAAGGCTAAGTTGAATGATATTTCAACTTAGCCTTTATTTGTTATATCTAAAATAGCGCAACCTTACGGATGAAAACCCATGCGCTAATTGATATTGACTAGAGCATGGGTTTTCACCATTGGAGAAAATTGTATAAAAATAGCTGCAAGGTTATTGATTAACTATTGCTTGCACTTTTGAGTTCTAATTCCTTATGCAAATCTTTTTGTAAAAACATCAAAAGGTAACAGGTTATACTTGATATAAAAAGAACTGCATAAGAAGGTTTAGCATCTATTAAAATCATTGCAAAAACGAGAATTATAATATTACCTATAGTTATAGGAAATTTATAAATACTTATAGTTAATGAAGCTTTTATTAGTTCTAAAAGACTAATATGAAATTTGGCTATTAGAGGATAGGCATATAAACCTAACACTGAGATAAGAGCAATAGATATATAGAAAAATGGCATCAACAGATATCCAAAGGCACTGAATTTGAAAAATTGTATATTTAAATGAAGAATTGTAAGCAGTAATAGCTGTAAAGTCCATAACAATAAAGATTGCTTGAAGTTAGTTTTATAGCTAGTAAAAAAGCATTTAGTAATAGATAGATCCTTTTCCTTTACTAGTTTTCCCATTGCATATAACAGTGCAGTAACTGCTGGGCCAAAGGGCAGAGACACTAATAAGAATAATGGCAAGGCAGCTTCTACATTTTTTATGCCTATAAATATGAAAAAAATGCATAGTGGTAAGTTACATATTAGAAAATAAAGATTTCCAATAAAGAACCACATTACATAATTACATATATTCATAAAAACATCTATTCCAGAATTATTTTTCATAATCATTCCTCACCTAAACACCTTAATTTAATACAATTCTAATCTATTATTATTTTTGTTACTACATAGGTTAAGAGATTTCTAGAAATAATACATGAAATATAGAAAAAGTCCACTACTATGAAAAACTACAATATTATAATTTAGAATAAGGAGGTACTTAAATTTGTCCGTTTATAACACTATGATATAATTAATTCACTTAACATGAAAAGGATGGGGGTAAGGATGAAGTTCTTTAGCAATAAAGTTTTTAGAAGAGTTTTTTTATTTTACTCAGCTGTAATCATAGTAGCTATGTCTATACTTTCAATTTTCATTTCTAATAATGTAAAAAAGACAATAACAAGCAATCAAATATATTTTAATAGGAAAATTATTGATGATACCGATGAATATTTCAAGGAGCAGTATGAGAGCTCTAAATTACTCATGAACAGTCTTTATTCAAAACCTCTGGAAATTAGAGATACTGTGAGATTTTTAAGCAGCGATTACCAAGACTATATAAAAAACAGATTGGATAATTATTATAACTATGAAGGATATGTTTATGGGGGTATAAATTCCTACGTTAAAAGCTGTTTCAATTTTAATAGCAATATTGAAAACGTTATTTTTTATAGCTTCTCAAATGATAGGCTGGCTATTTTTGATGAGAATGGCGGTGTAAAGTATATTTATGATATCAGTAAAAAGATTTCAGTGGATGAAAATCAGGAGAAAAACGAAAAGGCATTAGTAAGTTTATTAGAATCAAAGGATGATAAAAATCAAAAACATTTTTACTATACGTTTAGTCAAATAAAGAATCCTGATAAGCTGGATACAGTTGGTACAATGATTATACAGCATAAGCTAGATAGATTAAATTATATATTTAAAAGCTATGAAAAATCTAAAAGCAATGTAATTGTTATAAATAAAAATGGCCAGGTTATTTATGATTCATCTGGAAAATACAACAATACAGCCTATCCTTATAATGATATGCTTAAGACTACTGATAAGCCAGTAATGCTTGATAAATTGAGTTATTTAGATATGGCAACCAGTAGTTTGGATGTTATTGTGCTGGGCATATTGCCAGTGGATGATGTAATGGATGGAAATGCCTTTATTATCAATACAAGCTATATAGTAGCTTTGTTATTAATTATAATAGCGGAGATAATAGTTTTCCTCAAAATAGAGTCTCTCTCAAAAAGGGTTAATAATATAATAATTGCTATGAAGGAGGTTCAAAAAGGAAATTTTAAGGTAAAGATAAGTACGGGTAATGAAGATGATGAGTTTTCTATGATTTCAGAAAGCTTTAATGATATGTGTGAAAAGTTAGATAATTATGTAAACAGGGTATACCTTTCTGAAATTAAGCAAAAGAATGCGGAAATGATGGCTTTACAAAGTCAGATAAATCCTCATTTTTTATATAATTCTTTAGAGTCTATAAGAATGAAGGCAATAAGCAATGGGGATAAGGAAAGTGGGAAAATGCTCTATAATCTTGCTGTACTCTATCGTAACATGGTTAAAGGAAAGACATATATACCTATAAAGCAGGAACTATACCACTGCAAGCTCTATCTAGAACTATTTAAATTTAGGTATCTTGATAAGTTTGATTATTTTATAGAGGTCCCTGAAGAACTAGAGGATAAGGAAATAATTAAATTTTCTCTTCAACCTATAATTGAGAACTTTATTATTCATGGAATAGATATGGACAGGGAGGACAACTATATTTTAATTACTGTAGAGCAGCAGAATGAGGATATAATACTTCATATTGAAGACAACGGCACCGGAATCAGTGAGGAGAAGATTCAGGAACTTAATACTAGAATGGAGAACTTAGAACATAGTGATTCCATTGGCTTATTAAATGTCCATGAAAGAATAAGATATGCTTACGGAGATAAATATGGATTGTTAGTTGAAGGTCGTAATAAAGGGGGTACCATTATCAGCATAACAATTCCAATTAAAGAGATACAAGAGATATAAAAGGTGTCTAACCATTAGCAATTCTTGAGTTCATATGAGGGGAAAAGGATTAATAATCCTTTAGTGCATGGGATGATTATAAGGAGGGTTAAAATGTATAAGGTAATGCTTGTTGATGATGAAGCTTTAATATTAAATGGACTGAAAGCTTTGATAGAATGGGAAGAGTTAGGGCTTAGCATTGAATATACCGCCTTAAATGGAGAAGAAGCTTTACAAAAGTTTAAGGAAAATCCAGTTGAAATAATTGTAACGGATATAACTATGCCTAAAATGAATGGATTAGAGCTAATAAAGAAAATAAAAGAAATTAATAGCAGTACAAAATTTATTATACTTAGCGGTTATGATGAATTTAGTTACGCAAAACAAGCTATAGCTTTAGGAATTGAAAATTACATTTTAAAACCTATAAATGAGGAAGAGTTGGAGGCTACCTTAGAAAATATAATCAATAAGCTTAAGGTTAGCACGGAAGTACCAGTTTTAGAGGGGAAAAAGCTAGAGATACTTAGAGAAAATATATTGTATAGATGGGTGATAAATAGCATAAGTATAAACGAACTTGAGGAAAGAGATTTTATTTTGGGACTTTCACTTAATTTAAATTTCTACACTGCTGCTGTTTTAAAGCTTTATAATGAAATGCTTCAGCCAGGGGATATTTATAGTGTATATAGCTATATAAAATCTGAGACTGAAGAGTGGAAAAGTTGTACTGTTTTTAGAGATTTGCATAATAATATTATTTTTCTTAAAGGGGGCAGTTTGGAGGAGTGTAATTACCTTAAGGAACAAATGGAAGCGCTTGTTGATAAGCTAATGAGAGAAAAACAGATTAATTCATTTGTTACAGTTGGAAGTACTGAGAGAGGAAGCAAAAATGTAAGTATAAGCTATGATTCTGCAGCTATTCTTCAAGATTATGTATTAATTTATGGATATAACAAGGTAGTAACTTACAGTGAATACAATAAAAAGTATCAATCTGATAATGCAAAGGTAGATATAGAAGAATTCAACAAGCTGGTGTTAAGTAAGGACATTAATGCTATAGAAGTTTATATAGATAATATCTTTAATACCATCTGCAGCTATGAAAATGTTACTCCTGACTTTATTCAAAATACTGCAATAAGAATGCTTAATGTATTAAATAGAATAAATAGGGAATTGAAGCTTTCAGATGAAAATGGAGAAGAGGATTTGAAAAAACTTATATTATATATATTTAATTCAAGGTCTACTGATGAGATAAAAAATAAAATAATAGAAAAAAGTATAGAACTCATATCAAAAATGCAGATAACTTCTAATAAGCTCAGTCCTATAATTCAACAGGTGGTTTCTTACGTAAAAAATAATTATAGTGAGGAAATCTCTCTTAAAACTTTAGGCTTTAAATACAATATTAACCCGTCCTATTTAGGTCAGATATTTAATAAGGAAGTGGGCGAGCCTTTCTCTGAGTTTTTAAATAGAATAAGAAATGAAAAAGCTAAGGATCTACTATTGAACACCAATATGAAGATTAATGATATAGCTGATGAAATAGGGTATATTGATGCCAGCTATTTCTACAGGAAATTTAAGGAACACTTTGGAGTATCACCAAACACAATGAGGAGTAGTAAAAATTACCAACTATAATTTGTACATTAAAACTAAATTTTCTCAACTATAATCTAATATTCCACCATGCTATATTATTCTTAAAGGTAACGTTTTCGGAATGAGGAGGATGGGGAATGGCTAAGTTTATAAAGAAATTTAAAGCCAATAGAGAACTTTTATTATTGGCAGCACCAGGAGCTATATGGTTTTTAATTTTTGCCTATATACCTATGTTTGGCGTAATTATAGCTTTTAAAAATTTTAGAGTAACAGGAAGTGGTTTTATTAAAAGTCTTATTGACAGTGAATGGGTAGGACTTAGAAACTTTCAATTTTTGTTTAAATCCGCAGATGCATGGATAATTACAAGGAATACAGTGCTGTACAATCTGGTTTTTATAATACTAGGAATAGTAATACCAGTTTGTATGGCAATTATGCTCAATGAGCTTTTGAATAAAAAAATGGCTAAGTTTTATCAAAGTGCGATGTTCTTGCCTTACTTTTTATCTTGGGTTGTAGTAAGCTACTGTTTATTTGCATTTTTAAGTGTAGATAAGGGATATATAAACCACCTGCTTAGTTTATTTGGACACAAGGGAATAGATTGGTATACGGAAACTAAATATTGGCCTTGGATAATTATATTAATGAGCCAATGGAAGGGTATAGGATATGGAACGGTAGTTTATCTTGCGTCTATAGCAGGTATAGACAAGACCTATTATGAAGCAGCAATGATAGACGGAGCCACTAAGTGGCAGCAAATTAAATTTATAACAATTCCACTACTAAGACCAGTTATAACAATACTTTTCATATTATCAGTAGGAAAGATATTTAATGCAGACTTTGGACTTTTCTATCAGCTCCCAAAGAATTCAGGACCTCTATACCCTGTAACTAATGTTATAGATACTTATGTTTATAGAGGATTAATATCCCTTGGGGAAATAGGAATGAGTTCAGCAGCAGCTCTTTATCAATCTGTTGTAGGGTTTATATTAATTATGCTTTCAAACTATATAGTTAAGAAAATAGATAATGAAAATTCATTATTCTAGGCTGAGAGGTGAAAATAGTAATGTTTAAAAAGAAAGATAAAGTTGATTTTAGTGATAATAACAAATTTATAAGCATATCAAAAAATACCAATGTAGTAATGAATATAATACTAACTATTTTTGCACTGCTTAGTGTAATACCATTTATATTTGTTGCCATAATATCCTTTACCAGCGAAAAAGCTTTAAAGCTGAATGGCTATAGTTTTTTTCCTAAAGAGTTTAGCCTTGCAGCATATGATTATGTAATAAACTCTAGCTCACAGCTGTTAAAGTCCTATGGAGTAACTATAATGATAACAGTTCTTGGAACTATTATAGGACTATTCTTTATTTCTACATACGCTTTTGCAATATCTAGGAGAAGCTTTGCATATAGAGGATTCTTTACCATGGTAGCTTTTATACCAATGCTATTTAGTGGTGGTTTAGTTTCAACCTACCTTGTTATGACAAAGTTTTTACACCTTAAAAATACTATTTGGGCACTTATACTGCCTATGTGTATGAATTCCTGGTATATCATTGTACTGAGAACTTTCTTTAAAACCTCGGTACCGGATGCAGTTATTGAATCAGCAAAGATAGATGGAGCAAGTGAAATGAGACTATTTTTCCAAATAGTACTTCCAATCTCATTGCCAGGTATGGCAACTATAGCTCTATTCTTAACGCTAGGATATTGGAATGATTGGTTTAATGCCATGTTATATATAGATCAGGCATCTTTAACACCGCTTCAATACATGCTTATGAGAATAGAAAACAGTATGGAATTCTTATCACAAAACGCTACTAAGCTTGGAATGGCTCAGATTGAAGCCTCAGCGAAATTACCAAAGGAAACTGCAAAGATGGCTATGGTAGTTTTGTCCACAGCACCAATAATTTTTGCTTATCCATTTTTCCAAAAGTATTTTGTTCAGGGACTTACTATTGGAGCAGTAAAAGAATAAATTTATTTTAAAGGAGAATAACTTATGTATTACGCATTAGAAAGAGTTCAAAAGATATGCAGTGAGTTAAAAAATTATGTATACACAAATAGAATATCTATAAATGATTATAAAATGCTTGAAGGTAACTACCTTGGTATGGAAGGCATAAAAAAAGCTGAAGGACAGTGGAAGGAATTTCATACAGGAGACCTTTGGGGAGGAAGAGACTATCACTGCTGGTTAAAAAGCCAGGTAACTGTACCTGAAGAATTTGCAGGAAAGGTTATAGCATTAAGCTTTAAAACCTTTGATGAAGGCTGGGATGCAATAAACCCTCAGTTTATCCTCTATGTAAATGGAGAGCATATTCAAGGAATAGATATAAACCACAGAGAAGTTATAATTTCTGACTATGCAGAAGCAGGTAAAACCTACGAAATAGATCTGCATGCTTACAGTGGAATGGTAGCAGACAGAAAGTGTACACTCTATGGGGAACTTGTTACAATAGACAAACCTTTAAGAGAACTTTTCTTTAATCTTCAAGTGCCAGTATGGGTATGTGAAAAGCTAGATAAAGAAGACAAGAGAAGGATAGATATGCTTTCAGTTTTAAATGAGGCTATAAATCTTCTTGATTTAAGAAAGCCATTCTCAAAAGAGTTCCATGCAAGTATAGATGAAGCAAACAATTTTATGAGAACAGAATTCTATGAAAAATTATGCGGACATAATGACACTATAGCTACTTGTGTTGGACATACTCACATAGATGTTGCTTGGCACTGGACAGTAGCTCAAACACGAGAAAAGGTAGCAAGGAGCTTTTCCACAGTACTTAAGCTTATGGAGGAGTATCCTGAATATATATTTATGTCCAGTCAGCCTCAGCTATATAAATTCCTAAAGGAAGATCATCCTCATGTTTATGAAAAAGTTAAGGAAAAGGTTAAAGAGGGAGTTTGGGAACCAGAAGGAGCTATGTGGCTTGAAGCAGACTGTAATGTAACCTCTGGGGAATCCTTAATTCGGCAAATACTATTTGGAAAGAGATTTTTTAAGGACGAATTTGGAGTGGACAGTGAAATACTTTGGCTTCCAGACGTATTTGGATACAGTGCAGCACTTCCACAGATATTAAAAAAGTCAGATGTAAACTACTT
Organism: Clostridium omnivorum; assembly: GCF_026012015.1. Taxonomy (NCBI): domain Bacteria; kingdom Bacillati; phylum Bacillota; class Clostridia; order Eubacteriales; family Clostridiaceae; genus Clostridium; species Clostridium omnivorum. The sequence continues at coordinate 2,484,699 of NZ_BRXR01000001.1, forward strand.
TATGACTACAAAGATAGCTTGGAATCAATTTAATAAAGTGCCTTATGATACCTTTATGTGGAAGGGAATAGATGGTACGGAAGTATTAACTCATTTTATAACAACTAAAGGTCCATATCAGGAACCAGAATCACACTTTACAACCTATAATGGAGAAATACATCCAGGGGCTATTATAGGGGCTTGGGATAGATATCAGCAAAAGGAAATAAACAATGATGTACTAGTTTCCTATGGCTTTGGTGATGGCGGCGGTGGTGCTACCTATGAAATGCTTGAAGTAGCTAAGAGATTAAATAAAGGTATACTAGGATGTCCAAAGGTGGAAATGGGCACATCAAGGGATTACTTTAAAAAGCTTGAAAAGAAGGTAAAGGGAAATAAGAGACTTCCAAAGTGGTCAGGAGAATTATATCTTGAGTATCATAGAGGAACTTATACCTCCATGGCTAGAAATAAGAGAGACAATAGAATAAGTGAAAATTTATATACAACAGCTGAAAAGATGAACTCCTTTGCAATGCTTTTAGGCAAGAACTATCCACAAGAGAGTTTAAACAAGGGATGGGAAAACATACTTCTAAATCAGTTCCATGATATACTTCCAGGGTCTTCAATAAAGGAAGTTTATGAGGTTACTAAGGAAGAATATAAAGAAATAATAGGCAATGGAAATAAGGCTCTAAAGGAAGCAGTAGATGCAATAGCTTCAAAGGTAAATGTAAAATCAAAATCAGTGATGGTATTTAACTCATTATCCTTTAACAGAAATGACATTGCTGAATTTGAGATTCCAGAGGGAATAACGAACCCAGCTCTTATAGATGAAGTTGGAAGGAAAGTAATCTGCCAGAGAACAGAAGGAAAGAAGGCTATATTCTTTGCAGAAAATGTTCCTGCTAATGGTTACAAGTCTTATATGATTACTGATGCTTCAAAAGCAGCATCGGAAGTTTTAATTAGCAATGAAGCAGCAGAAAATAAATATATAAGACTAGAGTTTGATAATAAAGGACAAATTAAATCCTTCTATGATAAGGTAAACAATAGAGAATTATTAAAGAATGGTGAGCTAGGTAATGTGCTTCAAGCTTTTGAAGACAAGCCTATGAATTTTGATAACTGGGATATAGATATATACTATGATGAAAAGCTTTGGAAGGTAGATGATGTTCAAAGCGTTGAAGTTATAGAAAAGGGACCAGTAAGATCAACTCTTAAGCTTACAAGAAAGTTTTCTGATTCAACTATAATCCAAAGGGTTTGTATATATAATGATATGTCCAGAGTAGACTTTAAAACTTATGTAGATTGGAAAGAGCATCAAGTGCTTTTAAAGGCAGCCTTCCCAATAGACATAAATACAAATAAAGCTACCTATGAAATACAATATGGAAATGTAGAAAGACCTACTCACCAGAATACTTCTTGGGATACAGCAAGATTTGAAGTATGCGGTCAAAAGTGGGCAGACCTTTCTGAGGGAGACTTTGGTGTGAGCCTTCTAAATGACAGCAAATATGGACATGACATTAAAGAAGGAGTTATGAGATTAACTCTTATAAAGAGCGGCATAGAACCAAATCCTACTACAGATCAAGAGGAGCATAACTTCACCTATTCTCTATATCCTCACAGCGGAGACTGGAGACAAGGAAATACCGTACAAATGGCTTATAACCTAAATGTACCTCTATATACAAAGGTAGAAGAAGAACATGCTGGAGAACTTCCTGCTGAAGCTTCCTTTGCTAAGATTAATTCAGATAATGCAATAATTGAGGTTATAAAGAAGGCTGAAGACAGTGGGGATTTAGTAATAAGACTTTATGAATGCTACAACAAGAGAAGCAATGTAACTATAGAATTATTAAAGAATATAGAAGAGGCAGTAGAATGCAATCTTATGGAAAAGGACATGGAGCCTGTAAACTTTGAAGGCAATAAGCTTAGCTTCGAGCTTAAGCCATACGAGATAAAGAGCTTTAAGGTTAAGCTAAAGGCTTAATTTAACTGATATGATTAAAGCTTCAGAAAAATGTGAAGCTGATAAGGGGATGGAGATTATGAATAAAAAAACTATAATAGGTCCATCCCTCCCTAATATACCTTGGGAGGATAGACCGGCAGACTGTAAGGACGTAATATGGAGATACTCTAAAAACCCAATTATACCAAGGAACTTGTTACCTTTTTCAAATAGCATATTCAATAGTGCAGTAGTGCCTTTTGAAGGGAAGTATGCTGGAGTCTTTAGATGTGATGATAAAAGACGTGAAATGAGAATACATGCAGGCTTTAGTGAAGACGGAATAAACTGGAGTATAAACCCTGAACCAATAGTTTTTATTGGAGACAAAGAGGAAGTAGGAGAATTTGAGTATGCCTACGATCCAAGGGTTTGCTTTATAGAGGATAGATATTATGTTACCTGGTGCAATGGCTATCATGGACCAACAATAGGACTAGCCTATACCTTTGATTTTAAGGAATTTCACCAACTGGATAATATAACCCTGCCATACAATAGAAACGGTGTTATGTTCCCAAGAAAAATAAACGGAAAATATGCTATGCTAAGTAGGCCAAGTGATACAGGACATACCTCTTTCGGAGATATCTTTTACAGTGAAAGCCCAGACATGGTTTATTGGGGAAAACATAAACACGTAATGGGAACAAGAGGCTGGTGGCAGAGTACAAAAATAGGAGCAGGTCCAGTGCCAATAGAAACTACAGAAGGCTGGCTGCTGTTTTACCACGGAGTATTAACCTCCTGCAATGGCTATGTATATCATTTTGGTGCAGCGCTTCTAGACCTAGAGCAGCCATGGAAGGTGCTTTACAGAACAGAACCATATCTAATGTCACCACAAATGCTGTACGAATGTGTAGGAGACGTGCCAAACGTAGTATTCCCATGTGCAGCTTTAGCAGACAGTGATACTGGCAGAATTGCAGTATACTACGGAGCTGCTGATACAGTAACAGGTGTGGCATTTGCACAAGTAGATGAGTTAATTGAGTTTATTAAAAATAATTCAAAGCTATAAAAATTAGGATTGCTAAGGGATAGAGCACCTTACTAGCTAACTTTTAGAATAAAATATTGAATAGTGTTAAATGCAAAAGAGCTGCGAAATTTAAATATTTCATAGCTCTTTTATTTTTTGTTCCTAAAGTTGCTTAGCTTTAAGAATTAGCTGTAGAAAATACACTAAAACTATAATTTAGCAAGTAGTAAATTACTAGTATAGTTTGTAAAATTTAACTAAACACAGCAATTTAATTCATCTTGAAAACGTTTAATGATTAAGGGGGAATAACTATGAAACTGAAAAAACGGTTATCAGCATTGGCACTTGGTATTATGGTACTTTTCAATTCAATAAATTTAAATGTATCTGCCATAACAAAAGATGACCAAGCTATGCAGGAAAAGACAGGGCAGCCATTAGCTTCTTACTGGTTTCCTGAGGAACTTTTAAAGTGGAGTCCTAGCACTGATAAAGATGCAAAATTTAACAGAGGGACAGTACCTCTTCAAAAGAGGGTAAAGGGGAATAAATTAAACAGTACTCAAAGTGATAAGGCTAAGGTTGTATCACTGGCTATTGCCAATGAACATACTAGTTCCACTCCTTCTCAAGGTTCAAATAAGTTTGAAAACTACAATTTTACATATTGGCAATACGTGGATACACTAGTTGCCTGGGCAGGCTCTTCAGGAGAAGGAATTATTGTTCCGCCTAGCTCAGACCTTATAGATTCAGCTCATCGTAATGGAGTTGAAATATTAGGGACAGTATTCTTTCCTCCAGAAGCGTATGGTGGGAAAATTCAATGGGTAAAAGCATTTTTGAGTAAGGACTCTAATGGAAACTTCATTATGGCCGATAAGCTTTTAGAAGCTGCCAAATATTATGGCTTTGATGGATGGTTTATCAATCAGGAAACAAATGGCTTAACGGAAGAAGAAGCTGCTACCTTTAAAGAGTTTTTAGTTTATATTCAAAACAAAAAAGATAAAGACATGCAGATAATGTGGTATGATTCCATGATAAAGAATGGAAATGTTAAATGGCAACGACAGTTAAATGATAATAATAAGCAGTTTTTACAGGATGGAAATACTAGAGTTTCAGATGGTATGTTTTTAGATTTTTATTGGTATTACACCATACAGTGGAATAGTGATGGAACTTATACAGCATTGGAACCGAAAAAACTTGAAAATTCAAAGGCTGTTGCTGAACAATTAGGAAGAAGTCCTTATGATTTATATGCAGGCATAGATGTTCAGGCGAATGGTTATGATACTCTATACTCTATGGATGCAGATTTTAATGAACTATATCCAAACAAGGGAACTGGGGCTTTAAGTACACTATTTCCAGAAGGACAGGAGCCTACAACATCCCTTGGACTTTATTGTCCAAGCTGGACTTATTACTCATCTGCAAATTATGATGAGTTCTTGAAAAAAGAAAATAGATTCTGGGTAAGTGAAAGTGGAGATCCAAGAAACACAAATACTCCGCATCCATGGAAGGGGATATCAAATTACTTTGTGGAAAAGTCACCAGTAACAAGTATTCCATTTGTAACTAACTTCAATATGGGAAACGGAAAGTTCTACAATGTAAATGGAAACAAGGCGGGGAATCTGGAATGGAATAATAGAAGCCTTCAAGAGGTGATGCCAACCTATAGATGGGTTATAGATAATAATGGTGGGAATTTACTAAAAGCTTCAGAAGACTATACAGACTCATACTATGGGGGCTCATCAATTAAGCTTCAGGGAGCACTTAATAAAGGTGGAAATTCTTTAATTAAGCTATATAATTCAGATTTAAAAATACAAGAAGATACTATAATATCGCTTACTTATAAGCAAAATGCAAATACGAATCTAAAGCTAGCTTTAAGCTTTGATGGAAGCAATGAAACAAAGTACTTTGATTTAAAGAGTTCAGGGAATGTCTGGAAAAATTCAGAGGTATCTCTCGCAGATTTTTCTGGAAGGAAGCTAGATAATATCTCACTTTATGTATCAGGCAATGAAAGCAAGGATGACTATAAGCTCAACTTAGGAAGGCTTGAAATAAGGAATAATCTTGATAAACTTATTATAGGCAAGCCATCTAATTTAAAAATTGATGACTCAAAAATTAGAGATAGCTATTTTACAACTGCAAGGCTTAGCTGGGATAAGGTGCCTGGAGAAGTGCAGCAGTATGAAATTTATAGAATTAAAGCAGATGGCAGTAGAGAATTTTTAGGGGCAACTCCTAATAATGCTTATTTTGTGCAGGAGATTCAAAGGGATGGAAGGGAAAAGGACTATAAATTTGCAGTCAAGGCTGTAAATAAGTATTTTGAAGCTTCTGAAAGCAATGAAACCATTATTTCAGGGCAGTGGCCTGACTATCCAGCTCCTAAGGCTAGTTTTGAAATAAGTTCCAGTATAGCTGCCCCTGGTGAGGAGATAGTTTTTAAGAGCACATCCTCCGCAGCTACTGAGCAATTGGAATGGACAATAGAAGGTGCTGTTCCTGACAAAAGTACAGATAAAGAGGTAAAGGTTAAGTTTGATAAAGAAGGAATTTATACAGTATCACTAAAGGCTAAGAATGCTGCCGGGGAAGATGTTATGAGGAAAGATAATCTCATAACTATTTCTAAGGATGCAGTTGGCGGAATAAAGAATTTAGCTTTGAACAAGGCTGCTGAGGCAAGTGGATTTACTAATGACAGTGAGGGTCCTTCAAAGGCTGTAGATGGCAGTGTAAAAAATAAGTGGTGTACTACAAATTCAGGAGACAAGTGGCTTATAGTAGACCTAGGAAAGACATCAACTATTACTGATTTTGCTATAAAGCATGCAGCTGCTGGTGGTGAAGGTGGAGCCTTGAATACCAGTGATTTTAAGATACAGCTAAGTGATGACAAAACTAATTGGAATACTGTAGTTGATGTAAAGGATAATGTGGATGGTATAACAAGGCATCCTATTGATTATACAGCTGCAAGGTACGCAAGACTATATATAACCCAGGCTGAAAAAGGTTCTGGCTCAGGAGGAGCTGCAAGAATTTATGAATTTGAGATAAATGGGGTAGAAGCAGCACAACTCACAGTACCAAAGTACTCGGCTCTTAAGAGTGCACTAAGAGATAAGATATATGAAGGTAAAGATACTTTAAATCAATATAATAAACTTACTAAAGCAGTTTTGGCTTTTAAGGAAGAGCTTTCAAATGCTGAGCAGGTTTTAAATAATGATAGCGCAGAAGCGCAAGCTATAATGGATGAAACAGATAGATTGAACACAGCAATTCAAGAATTTATAAAGAGCAGGGATAAAGCTGATTTTTCCAAGCTTCAGGCTGCAGTAGATTATATGCAAAAGCAGTCTAAGAATTTTATTATAGGAAATAATGCTGGACAATATAAACAAGAGGACATGGAAGCATTCAGCAAGGTTTTTAATGAGGCAAACGCTCTACTATTAAATTTTGATGCAACACAGGAAGAAGTAAATTCCATGGTAGGTAAGCTGAGTAGAAGCTTTGAACTATTAAAGGCAAAGGTTATTAAAGAGGACAATAAAGAGCAAGAGCCTTCAAATAATGGAACTATTTCAGGTAATGGTTCAAATAGTGTAAATCAGGATAATTCAGGTACAGCTAGTGGCAATAAAAACACTACCTTAGTGAAAACAGGTTCCACTGTAGATGATTCATTACTAGTTCTCCTTGGCTTCTCGCTGATATTTGGAGGAATAATAATAGGAATTAGAAAGAAAAAGTCTAGCTAATAAAATTGGAGGATTTAATGAAAAATCCCATGAAATATTTATGTAATACAATGTGAAATTTTCACAGTAAATGTGAAAATTGTACACTATAAATAAGAGTTCAAGCTATTTATAATAAAACTGTAAACGTTAAATGCATTTAAAGTACAGGTGTGGAGGGATATTATATGTTAAAGTTTAAAAAACTCTTGGCATTAACTTTGGGGGCTGTAATAGCATCTTCAATGGTTTTAACTGGATGTACTAAGGATAAAGCTACATCAGGCCAAAAGGATTCAAATTCTAAACCAGTAGAACTAGTTTGGTATACTATTGGTACTCCTCAAAAGGATATGGAAAAGGTAAATGAGGAAATTAATAAGTATATTAAGGATAAAATAGGCGCAACCGTTAAGATTAAGCAGGTTGACTGGGGTGATTACAACCAAAAGATGCAGGTGGTTATTAACTCAGGAGAGGAATATGATATAGCGTTTACCTGCTCATGGGCTAATGATTATTTAGCAAATGCTAGAAAAGGTGCTTTTGTAGCACTAAATGATTCAAAAAACAATCTTTTAGAAAAGTATGGTAAGGATACTTACAATACAGTAGATAAAAACTTCTGGGAAGGCGCAAAGCTGGACGGAAAAATCTATGCTGTTCCAACTAATAAGGAACTTGGAGTATCACCAGAGTGGGTATTTACTAAAGAATACGTAGACAAATACAATATTGATATATCAAAGATAAAGACTCTAGAGGACCTAGAGCCATACCTTAAGCTTATAAAGGAAAAGGAACCAGATGTAGTTCCATTCTATATCATTAAGGATTTCACAGTTCCACAAGCTTTTGATAAGATAATAGATCCTGTTGGAGTATCCCTAACAGATAATAGCTTAAAAGTAGCTAATCTTTATGAAACAGATGGAATGAAGAAAACTCTAGAGACTATGAACAAGTACTATAAAGCAGGATATATAAACAAGGATGCTGCTACAGCTAAGGATGATAAGACTGTTAAGAGATTTGTAACAAAGGGTGACGGACAGCCTTATGCAGATGTATTATGGTCAAAAGATTTAGGATACAAAGTAGTAGCAACTCCAATAATGGATACTTATATCACTAATGCTTCAACTACAGGAGCTATGCAAGCTATATCTGTAACATCAAAGCATCCAGATAAAGCTATGCAGTTCTTAAATCTTTTAAATACTGATAAGACCTTAAGAAATCTAGTAAACTATGGTATAGAAGGAGTACACTATCAAAAGGTTGGAGACGGCCAAATAAAGATTACTCCAGAACAAAAGAACTACCAAATGCCTTATTTCGCACTTGGAAACCTATTTATTACTTACACTTTAGATAATGAACCAAAGACTAAGTGGGATGAATTCAAGAAGTTCAATTCTGATTCTAAGAAATCTCCTGCACTAGGTTTCAAATTTGATGCAACTCCAGTAAATACTGAAGTAGCCGCACTTAGAAATATCTTAGATGAATTTGGACCAGTTTTAAATAGCGGAACAGTAGATCCAAATGAATACCTTCCTAAGATGAATGCTAAGCTTAAGGCAGCTGGTATAGATAAAATAGTTGCTGAAATGCAAAAGCAAATGGATCAATGGAAGGCAAGCAGCAAATAGATAGCGATAATCTAAAAATCTCCTTTTAATCAGTATAAAATAAAGAGCCTGTGAAAGCAGGCTCTTTTGCATTACATAAATTCCATATCATTAAACAATCCAACACAGCCAAAGGAGAACAGAGCTGCTGCCACTATACTATAAATTAGGAAGGCAGGATAAATGGCGTAAGAACTTAATGCTGTAAAGGATACTGTAAAAATTACCACCATTATTACAGCTGGTACTGCAATTAATAGCTGGAAGAACATAAAAAACAAACCTTGTGAAAGGGCACCTGTGAAACCTAAAAACGAAGCAATTCTAAACCCGAATAGTCCGCTGTAGGACAGCATGCCTCCTAGGGTAACGTAGCATATTATTGATAGTATTACTTCAATTGGTGATGCTTTAGCAAGTATGCCAAAGGGTAAAAATAAAAGTAAAGAATCGGAGAAAACCTTCACTAAGGAGGAAGAAATACCATAAAAGAGCTTTTTATGCGGACTATCTGGAAGAAGAAAAATGAAGTAATGGGATATTTCTATATAGATTTTTCCTCCAAAGCCAGCGCTAAAGAATAGAAGTACACAGGCTAGTAAAAACACAAGTTTTATGTCCATTCCTTTAGCAAAAATACCCAAAAGTACTGATACACAAAGGAGTGCTAAAGAATAGGTATTAATTAAAAACAAAAAGCTTCTCTTTAAGTATTCATTCATGTGTTTGAAAAATAAAACCTTAGCGCCATAAACTCCATCAAGCTTTAAATTTATTTTTTTAAATGGTTTAGTGAGAAAGGTCTGCTTAGTTTTGCGCTGCGATGATACATCCTTACCTTCTTTTATATTTTTAAGTAAATCATTATTTTCTGCTGAAGCTAGCATGTCTTCATAAAAATCTAATTCCATAGTGTAGGTTATGTAGATTAAGAGGCCGCTTAATGCCAAAAGAAGAAGCAGATATATATAATAGGATAAGGTTATTCCAGTGAAGGTCTGCAGAGCCATTTCTCTCATCCATCCAAACACTGGTATGTATTTTATAAAGGCATCATAAGTAACATGGTTCATAAGAGAGTTTGCGAATTCAAGTGGGCTTCCTTTTAAGAAAAGCAGCACGATGCCGCCTACTGTGGAAACAACTAATACTCTTATAATTATTCTAATTGTATCTCCAAGGCTTTCATGCTTTGTACTCATTGCAAAGATAAAGAGTTTTATTATGTTGCATAGAACAAGCTGAAAAAGAATGTATGCAACAATCAGCAGCAGCTGATTTATACCAGGTATATTAGAATTCCTTAGTATATTGGGAATCTGATATATAAGGTAAAAGGAGGTTAAAAGCTCTAAAGCAATCTTTTTAACTATGCCATAAAGCAGTACAGTTTGAGGTCTAATTGGTGACACAAAAATTAAATTTACATCGCACATATTAAATTTTGAATCTACCTTTTTGGAACCACTATATAAGGAAAATAAAAATACAATTATTATAAAAAGCATAAATAAGCTTACAAAAATATCAGGCTGTATAGAACTTTTGCTATTTGGGTTCTTTGTCATTGGAAGAAACATTATTATAAGCCAAAGTACTACAAACACAGGACCTACTAGCTTTTGAGGCTTTTCTTTAAATCTTTTTATGTAGTTTATCAGTGATCTTTTAATTATATAGACTAGTGCTTTCATAAATTATTCCTCCGTGAATTCGAAGAATATGTCTTCTAGAGTTTTAAATTCGCCATCGAAGTCATGTCTGGACTTAGCTAGCACTGATTCACCATTTTTCATTATGAGTATCTTGTCCCAAAGTTCTTGTGCAGAATCAAGAAGGTGAGTACTTATAACAATAGCAGTACCTTGATTTTTTAATTCCATAAGTAATTCCTTCATATTTCTAATGGCTTTTGGATCAAGACCAATCATAGGCTCGTCCACTAAAAGAAGCTTTGGCTGTGTAATAAGAGCACAGCAGATGCTTACCTTTTGCTGCATTCCTTTGGATAAATCACTGCCATACTTGTCCTTTTTATCCCACAAGTCAAATAGCGTTAATAGTTCCTCAGCTCTGGCTTCATAATCCTTCACCCCAAATGCATGAGCCATCATTGTAATATGTTCGTTAATAGTTAATAGAGGAAATAAGGAAGGCATTTCAGGAATATAGCCTAGAAGGCTTTTTCCTTTTACACTTTTGTTGCTGTGACCACATATAGTTATATTGCCTTCATATTTTAATAAGCCTGCTATGGATTTAATTATTGTAGACTTTCCTGCGCCGTTTGGTCCTGCAAGTACTGCTATTTCCCCAGGTTCTACATTAAAGCTAATATTTTTAACAGCTTCAGTTTTACCATAGTTCTTGCTTAGGTTTGTAATTTGTAACATAATCATGCCCCCTTGTTAAATAATAATCAATTGATTTTATACCATATTATAACATAAAGGAATAGATATGCCAAAAAAGTAAATGGGTATATGCTCTTGACCGAAAATATAAATATTACGGCCATATTGCTAAATAAATGTAGACATAAATAATATATGATTTATATTGAGAACCTTTAATAAAAGAAGAAATGAAAACTATATAGCTTAATTGGAGATGGAGGATATTATGAAAAGTTATAATTGCAGAATAATAGACCACGATATAAACATTGATGGCTTGTTAGATAAAGAGGAATGGAAACAGGGTGAAGCTGTTAAGCTCACTGAAACAGTTACAGGGGAAAGGTCAAGACTAGATACGGAAGTAAAAGTATTATGCAGTAATAGTTATCTCTACTTTTCATTTAACTGCAGTGACGACTATGTAAAGGCATCAATGACAAATTACAATGACAAACTCTATGAAGAGGATGTAGTTGAAGTATTCATTGATGACAACAGTGATTTAAAGACTTATGTAGAAATAGAAGTTAACCCACTTAATGCAGTACTGCATTATTTTATAAATAATAATCTAGCAGGAAAAGTCTATGGCTTTGGAAGAATAGATCAAAAGGTAATAAGTGCAGTTACAATTGATGAAAAAACAAAAAAATGGTGTACAGAAATAGCTGTACCACTATCTGAATTTGTTACTGCAAAAAACAATCCTCCATTACCAGGGGATAGATGGCTTATTAACTTTTATAGAATTGACAGGGGTATGGATGGAAAGGATGAATACTCTTCCTGGGGAAACACGGGAAAAATCAATTTTCATATGCCAGAGAAGTTTGGTGAGTTAGTATTTTCTTAATTAATTAAATATGACACATAAAACATACGGGTAATTAATGTTTTGGATGGAGGGTAAAAAATGAAAAATGTAGTTTGTTTTGATGTAGGCGGAACTTTTATTAAGCATGCAGTAATTAATTCTGATGGAGAAATACTATGTAAGGGAAAGTTTCCGACCCCTGATCATGATTGTAAAGTAACAATACCAGAAAATATGATTAATATTGTAGAGGAGCTTAAGCAAAAGTATGAGCTTCACAGTATTGGAATTAGTACAGCAGGTCTTATTGATAGTAAAAATGGAGTGGTAATTGCAGCTAATAATTTTCCTGGATACAATGGTGCAAGGCTAGCTGAAACTGTAAAGAAGGGAACTGGACTTGACACTTATGTTGAAAATGATGTTAATGCCGCAGCGCTAGGTGAGATGTGGATGGGTGCTGCAAAGGGCAGTGATACTTTTGTATGTATTGCACTAGGAACAGGAGTTGGAGGCGCTATTATAATAGATGGAAAGGTCGTAAAAGGAGTAAGTGGTGCTGCTGGAGAAATTGGCCACATGGTTGTGAATGAGCAGGGTGAACAATGCGGCTGTGGAACTGTTGGCTGTTATGAGCGCTATGCCTCTACTTCAGCTTTCATTAGAAGCTACATAAATAGAGCCAGAGAGCAAGGTATAAAAATTCATGAGAATGCTGTAAATGGTGAAGTGATAATGGAGCTGGTTGATAATGGAGATAAGCTAGCTGCTGAAGTTTATAATGATTTTTTGGAGCATGTAGTAACCGGAATTGTCAGCGTGACACATCTTTTAGATCCAGGGTTAATAGTACTTGGGGGAGGCATTTCAGCTCAGGGACAAAAATTCTTTCATGAGCTTAACAGAAGATTTAGGAAAAGAGCTATGGCAGATTATGCTGAGCATACAAATATTGTACAAGCACAACTTCAAAATGATGCAGGGATATATGGAGCATGTTATATAGCACTTTAAAAAAATACTGAAAATGCTTAGACAGCGAGGATATCTATATTAGATATCCTCGCTATTTTTAACTTTATAGGACAATTTTTTGTATTAGTTTTATTTAGGATTTTGGCAGTTTATTTTAGATATTGACACTACAAATTTAATAGGTGTGGTCTTAAACTTAAGCATATAAAGGATGATAAATTGCAATAATGAAGACGCTGCAATTGATAATTGTTATGCACACAGGAGGGATAATATGCAAAGAATAGAGACTATTAAAAACATAGCTGAAAGCGGAGTAGTTGCAGTTATTAGAGCTGAATCAAAGGAACAGGGAATAAAGATAATAGAAGCAGTGAAAAAAGGCGGAATTAAAGCGCTGGAGATTACTATGACTGTTCCTGGTGCTGTAGATATAATAAAGGAACTATGTGAAAAGTATAAGGACGAGGATGTAATAATAGGAGCTGGAACTGTGCTTGATCCAGAGACTGCAAGAGCATGTATACTTGCTGGAGCTAAGTACATTGTTAGTCCAAGCCTTAATATAGAAACAGTAAAGCTTTGCAATAGATACAGAGTACCAGTGATGCCAGGAGTAATGACTGTAAAGGAAGCTGTTGAAGCACTGGAACTAGGAGCTGAAGTTATTAAAGTATTCCCAGGTAATGCTTTTGGACCATCAATAATAAGTGCCTTTAGAGGCCCTCTTCCACAAGGAAACTTTATGCCTACAGGAGGAGTAAATCTTAATAATGTTAAGGACTGGATAAAAGCTGGAGCAGTTGCAGTAGGCACAGGAGGAGACTTAACTAAGGGAGCTAAAACTGGCGATTACGATTTAATAACAGAAACAGCTGCAAAGTTTATAGAAGAAGTGAAAATGGCTAGAGCAAAATAATTTAACTATATGTATGATTTGGAGGACAATATGGGTAAGATAGTTACTTTTGGTGAAATAATGTTAAGACTCGCACCAGTGGGATTTGAAAGATTTGCACAGGCTAGGGAGTTTGGAGTGGTTTATGGCGGTGGAGAAGCAAATGTTGCTGTTTCACTAGCAAACTACAATAAAGAAGCTTATTTTGTAACAAAGCTTCCAAAGAATGAAATAGGACAATGTGCTGTTAATGAACTTAGAAAGTATGGTGTTAATACAAATTTAATCGTTAGAGGCGGAGACAGAGTCGGCATTTATTACTGTGAAAAGGGAGCTTCACAAAGACCTTCAAAGGTAATATATGATAGATCTCATTCCTCAATAGCTGAGGCTAAAAGAGAGGATTTTAACTGGAAGGAAATATTTAATGGAGCTGAATGGTTCCACTTTACTGGAATTACCCCAGCACTTTCAGATGAGTGTGCAGCTATAACCTTGGAGGCTGTAAAGGCTGCTAAAGAAGCTGGTGTAACTATAAGCGTAGACTTAAATTATAGAAAGAAGCTTTGGAGTACTGAGAAGGCTGGAAAAGTAATGGGCGAAATAGTTAAGTACTGCGATGTAGTTATAGCTAATGAGGAAGATGCCGAAAAGGTATTTGGAATTAAGGCTGATGAAACGGATATTACAGGTGGACATTTAAGCGATGAAGGCTATAAGAATGTAGCAAAACAGCTAGTAGAAAGATTTGATTTAAAATATACAGCTATAACTTTAAGGGAGAGTATATCAGCATCAGACAATGGGTGGTCTGCTATGCTTTATGATGGAAAGGATTTCTTTAAGTCAAGAAGATATGATATGCACATAGTTGATAGAGTAGGAGGAGGAGATTCTTTCGGAGCTGGACTAATATATGGTTTAACTTCAGGCTATAGTAATCAAGCTGCATTAGAATTTGCAGTAGCAGCTTCCTGTCTAAAGCATACAATTGAAGGTGACTTTAACCTTGTATCTATAGAAGAAGTTGAAACATTGGCTAAAGGAGACGCTTCTGGGAGAGTACAAAGATAATTATGGATGTTGTTACTTTTGGAGAATCAATGGTGCTTTTTAATCCAGATTCAAATGGACCAATTAGATATGTTCAAAATTTTAATAAGTCCATAGCAGGAGCAGAATCAAATGTGGCAATAGCTTTAGCAAGACTTGGACATGAAGTTGGTTGGTTTTCAAGACTGGGAAATGATGAGTTTGGAAGATATATCAAGGCTGTCATCCGAGGCGAAGGTGTAGAAGTATCAAGGGCAATAACTGATGAGGAAAAAAGTACAGGGATTTTGTTTAAGGAGAGATTTATTCACTCAAATCCTAATGTGTATTACTATAGAAAAGATTCTGCTGCAAGCAATTTAAAGCCAGAGGATATTGATATAGAGTACATTAAAAAGGCTAAAATACTTCATATTACAGGAATTACTCCTGCACTTTCAAAGAGCTGCAGAGATACAGTGCTTAAAGCTATTGATATTGCTAGGGAAAATGGAGTTAAAGTTTCATTTGATCCTAATATTAGATTAAAGCTTTGGGACATAGATGAAGCTACTTCAGTGTTATTAGAAATTGCTCAAAAGGCAGACATAATATTCCCAGGAATAGATGAAGGTGAAATATTACTTAAGATGAGACACCCTAAGGATATAGCAGATAAGTTTTTAAGCTTAGGCTGCAGTATAGTGGCAGTAAAGCTTGGAAAAGATGGCTGCTACGCTGCAAGCTCTAAAGAAGCTCACTATATTCCAGGGTATTTGGTAGAAAGACCAGAAGATACCGTAGGAGCAGGAGATGGCTTTGCAGCAGGTTTCTTATCTGGATATATAAAGAATTGTGAATTGTTCCAGTGTGCAGAGTACGCTAATGCTATTGGTGCCATGGCAACTATGGTTAAAGGAGATATGGAAGGGTACCCAATATATGATCAGCTAATGCAGTTCATGGGAAAAAATAAGGTTATTGATAGGTAACATTATATAATGTTATGAAAAGAATAAATTAAAGCTGGTGATTAAAATGAATGAAGTTAAAAGGTGGAAGCTTCAATGCGAGGGTAAGGAAATAGTAAGTATACTCAATGCAAAGAAGTACAATGCACTTTATGTTGATAATTTAGAACAGGCAAAAGAAAAAGTACTTGAGCTAATACCTAAGGGTTCTAGCATTGCATTAGGTGGTTCAGTTACCCTTAATGAAATGGATTTAGTAAATACCTTTAGGGAGGGTGACTATAACTTCTACGATAGATATCAGGACTTACCTTTTCCAGAGATAGTTGAAATTATGAGGCAGTCAATGGTTGCAGATTATTTAGTAACAAGCACCAATGCCATTACTAGAAAAGGTGAACTAGTAAATATGGACTGCTCGGGCAACAGGGCAGCAGGTATGATTTTTGGACCTAAAAAGGTTATTGTAATTGCAGGAGCTAACAAGATAGTTGAAAATCTTGAAGAGGCTGAAAAGAGAATTAAAAGAGTGGCAATTATGAATGCAAAGAGAATAAACCACAAGACACCTTGCGTCGAAACAGGCTTTTGCCAAGACTGCAGTGTACCTGGAAGAGTATGCAACTACCTGTCAGTAGTGAATAATGGTGGGAAATTTGAAGGTAGATTTACTGTAATAGTTGTTGGTGATGAAGTTGGCTATTAAAAGCCCGTAGAAATAAATTAATGAAATTTGGAGGGATTAATATGACATATTTTGAAAACGTTGAACAAAAAACTGGATTAAATAAAGTAAAAGAGAATCCATGTAACCTGCTTGATTTTGGTAAGGTAGTACTTAAAAAGGGCGAAAGCTATAAGGGACAATCAGGAGAAAATGAAATACTTATGGTTATCCTTGGAGGTAAAGCTGTAATCAAGGTTGATGGAGTAGATTTTGGAGTAGTTGGAGGAAGACCAAATGTATTTTCAGGAAAACCTCACTCAGTTTATATTCCATGCAACAGTGAGTATGAAATAGTTGCTGAAAGCTTTAATTTTGAAGCAGCAATGGCTATGGCAAAATGTGATGAAAAATATGAGCCATATGTTATAAATCCTGAAGAAGTAGAAACTGGAAAGTGGGGAATATCAAATTTCTCAAGAAACTTCCACGGAATAAATGTTAATCACAAAGGCGCTGTAAAGAGACTTATAGCAGGAGAAACTTATACTCCATCAGGAAACTGGTCCACATATCCAGCACATAAGCATGAAGTGGACAATCTTCCTAATGAAGTATTCATGGAAGAGATGTATTACTTCAAGGTTAACAGCCCAGAAGGCTTTGGACTTGCAAAATATTATACAGATGATTTATCAATAGACGAAGTTTATACAGTTAAAAATGAAACTATACTTATGATGCCAAAGGGATATCATACAGTGGTATCAGCACCAGGCTTTACAACTTACTATCTATGGTTCCTAGCTGGAAACTGTAGAATTCAATGCCCAGTAACAGATCCAAATCAAGCATGGGTAAACAAAGCAGTACCAATGATAAAGAACATAGAAGACAATCTATAAGAGAGAGGGGAATAAATTATGGATTTTTCATTAGATAAATTTTCAATGGACTTTTTCTCACTAAAAGGAAAGGTTGCTATTGTTACAGGTGGAAATACAGGTCTTGGACAAGGATATGTTGTAGCACTTGCTAAAGCAGGAGCAGATATATTTGTTCCAACCTATGATAAAAATTGGGATGAAACTAGAGCGCTAGTTGAAAAAGAAGGCAGAAGAATAGAATTTGTTCAAGTTGACTTGTCAAAAAGAGAAGATGTAACAAAGGTAGTAGAGGAGTGTATGAAGCATTTTGGAAGAATAGATATTCTTGTTAATAATGCAGGTACAATAAGAAGAGCTCCACTGCTTCAGTACAAGGATGAAGACTGGCAAGCAGTTATGGATATAAACCTAAATGCAGTTTACTATTTAAGCAAAGAAGTTGCGAATATTATGGTTAAGCAAAACAGTGGAAAGATAATAAATATAGCTTCTATGCTTGCATTCCAAGGTGGAAAATTTGTACCTCCATACACAGCTTCAAAGCATGGTGTAGCAGGAATAACAAAGGCTTTTGCTAATGAACTTGCAGAATATAATATACAAATAAATGCTATGGCTCCAGGTTATATAGCTACAGCAAATACTGCACCAATAAGAGAAGATGAAAATAGAAACAACGAAATACTTGGAAGAATTCCAGCAGCTAGATGGGGTCATCCATTTGATTTAATGGGAGCAGTAGTGTTCTTATCAAGTAGAGCTTCCGATTATATGAATGGTCATATAATGGCGATAGATGGCGGATGGTTAGTCAGATAATTATTAAATAGTAAAAATAAGAAAAAGTAAGAAAAAATAAGCATACTACAGGAATTTCATAAATTATGTAGCATTGCTTATTTTTTCGCACTGTTTATATTGTCAGATTATTGAATAAATAAGTTTAATTACATTTTAAAAATATTAATATTGTGTTAATATAGTTTTGATGTATTATGTCAAAATTTGCGCGGGGTAAAATAATAGTATTCTAGGGGGAAATATGATCAAATCATTTATAAAATCTAAAATAATCAAAAGAAATAGTATCATGTTTACCTGGGCAGTATCATACATAGTAATACTTTTGCTTCCAATTTTTATTAGTATTATTATGTATGCTAAAGTGGATAGTCTGGTAAAGGATGAGATAAACAGAGCTAATGACTTTTACTTAAGTCAGGTTCAGCAATATATGGATAGTATAGCTGATAATATAAAATTAATGAGTGTGCAACTAGCATATAATGATCGCATTCAAGAGCTAATACCTGTTAAAGCTCCATTTGATGATAATCAATACTATAGTTTTTATGAAGGAGTAAAAGAATTAAGCAATTACAAAATTGCTAATTCAAGCATTAATAACTTTTTTATTTATTTAAATAATAGTGATTTTATTATGAATGATAAAGGAAGCTTTGAAAATAAAGATTATTATGATATATATTCTGGAATGAATAATTATGGCTATGATAAATGGTTAAAGCTAATTAAAGGAGACTACAGGGGCGGAAAGTTTGTTTCCATTCCTAAGGAGGGGAAAAGTAATGAAAAAAGTATATACTATATCATAACGTTTCCATCACTTAGACAAACAGATGTTACAGCTAATTTTATTACGGCCATAGATGAATCACAATTCATTAAGATGACTGATAATGGAGAGTCTTTGAATAAGGGTCAGCTAATGATTATCAATGAAGATAATGATGTTATTGCTGGAGAAGCTAAAAAGGGACAATTACCAGATTGGTTAGATTATAAAAAGCTTGATAAGAGCAGAGGTGTGCTGCTTGGTGACTACAATGGCGAAAAGGTTGTAGTTTCATATGTATCTTCACAAGTTGAAAAGTGTAAATACATTCATATAATGCATGAAAGAGTTTTTTGGGAAAAGCTTGAGTATGCTCGTAGAATCATTTATTTAAGCGTTTTATTTTGCATAATTTTAGGTGGAGGAATGACTTATATTCTACTCAAGCGAAATTATGCACCAATGGAAATATTAATGAGTGAGCTAAAGGGTATGCCTGAGCAATGTCAGGATAATGAAGCTGATGAATATCAGTTTATCAAGAAGACTATAACAAAAGCTGTAAGTGAAAAAGAGGAGTTCAATAAGAAACTTATAAGTCAAAATTCAATATTAAAGCTTAGGTTTATTGAGAGATTACTGAAGGGGAATTTTGGAGACATAACTGTTAACGATTCCTTAGTAACCTATGATATTAATTTTGATTCTAATTATTTTTCTGCAATGCTTTTCTATATTGAGGATTTTAGTGAAGTATTTCTGGAACAAACTAATTACAATAGCCTAGAGGCCTTTAGGATAGCTCAATTTGTTATTATTAATATCCTTGAGGAATTAGCCTATGACAAATGTGGAGTGCTTGTGACAGAAACTGATGGAATGCTTGCTGCTGTAGTTAATCTAAAAAGTGATAAGCTCCAGGGGGCAGAAGAACTAATAAAAGAAATAACAAGAGAATTACAGAATTTCATTAAGAAGTATTATAAAATTGATTTTACAATTGCAGTAAGTTCAATACACGAAGGCATTGAAGGAATAAATGCAGCCTATAATGAAACCTTAGAGGCAATGGAATATAAAGTAGTTATGGGTGTTGGTGGGGTAATTTTTTATGATGATACAAAGGTTAAAATAAATAATGACTATTATTATCCTATTGAAAAGGAACAGCAGATAATAAACTGTGTAAAAACTGGTGATTTTGAAAATGTTAGATTAGTTATAGAAGATGTTTATAAAAGGAACTTTGATGGTAAAGAACTTTCTCCTCAAAATGCAAAATGCCTATTTTTTAATTTAGTAAGCACAATTTTAAAGACCATTAATGATTTAAATACAATATCCTCAGATGAATTTTCAGATGAGCTAAGTAAAATTCAAGAACTAATTAATAATAAAACTGTTAGTAAAGTTAAGGATGAATTTGAGGATATACTTAAGGTAATCTGTGATAAAATAAACTGTAATAAGAAGAATAAAAATTGTGCTATAAAAAATAAAGTGGATGACTATATAATAAGTAACTACAAGGATGAAAACTTAAGTATTTCTGCAATAGCTGATTATTTTGATATGCATCCGTCATATATATCCAAGCTTTATAAGGCACAGTCTGGAGAGGGAATTTTAGATCAAATAAACAAGGTAAGAATTGAAAAGTCAAAACAAATAATGAAGGAGCAAAAGATTAACTTGGATGATGTAGCAAAAGCTACTGGATATTCTAATGTTCGTACTTTTACAAGAGCCTTTATGAAAATAGAAGGAATTACACCAGGTAAATATAAAGAAACAAATCAAATAATGTAATGTGAAAAGGTGCAACTAAAAAATATACTAGCTGCACCTTTTTTAGCTGCAAATTTTAGTTATTGTCAGTACTTTTGATTTTTTTACCCTAGAATTCAGACAGTACAAAATTTAGAATTGAACTATATAAATTGTATATGCAGCACAAAACAATATAAGAAAAGCGGAGGATGTTATGGGAAGATTTGAAGTACTTAATAATTCATTTGTATATGACGGTAAACCAGTAAGAATACTATCAGGTGGAATGCACTACTTTAGAATTATGCCTGAGTATTGGAAGGATAGGCTCTTAAAGCTAAAGGCTTTAGGGTTAAATACTGTAGAAACATATGTACCTTGGAATCTGCACGAGCCTAAAAAAGGACAATTTTACTTTGAAGGGCTTGCAGATATAAGTAAATATATAGAGTTAGCTGGAGAATTAGGCCTTAATGTAATAGTGAGACCAGGTCCATTCATGTGTGGTGAGTGGGAGTTTGGAGGACTACCAGCATGGCTTTTAAATGAAGAAGGGATAAAGCTTAGATGTTATAACAAACCTTATTTAGATAGAGTGGATGCATTTTTTGATGTACTAATAGATAAATTGAAGCCTCTTCTATGTACAAATGGAGGACCTATAATAGCTATGCAGGTAGAAAATGAGTATGGAAGCTATGGCAATGATAAGGAATACCTTGAGTATTTGAAGCTGGGAATGCTTAAAAGAGGTATAGATGTATTGCTATTTACTTCTGATGGCCCTACAGATTTAATGCTTCAAGGTGGTACTCTAGACGGAGTATTGAAGACTTTAAATTTTGGCTCCAAACCTGAGGAGGCATTAAAAAAATTAAGGGAATATCAAAGTACAGGTCCAGCTATGTGTATGGAATTTTGGAATGGATGGTTTGACCACTGGGGAGATTCAGAGCATCATACAAGGGATGCAAAAGATGCAGCAGAGGTTTTAGATGAAATGCTGGAGCTTGGATATTCAGTAAATCTATACATGTTCCATGGGGGCACTAATTTTGGGTTCTACAATGGAGCAAATTATCAAGAGGTGTATGAGCCAACTATTACAAGCTATGACTACGATTCGGTACTTACTGAGGATGGAGAAATTACACCGAAGTACAATGCTTTCAAAAAGGTTATAGCAAAATATAAAAAGCTTGAGCAAGTGGAGCTTTTACCACAGGTAGGTAAAAAGTCTTATGGAAAGGTTGTATTAACACAGCAGCAAGGACTATTTGAGAGTTTGGATAAGTTATCTAAGCCTATAAAATCAGCTTGTCCTCTTACTATGGAAAAGCTTAATCAGAACTTTGGGTTTACTCTTTACAGAACAACTGTAAAGGGAGTCATATCAAGCTGCGAACTTGATATAAGAGGTGTTCACGATAGAGCATTAATTTTTATAAATGGGAAGTTTATAGATATCCTTTATAGACAAGAGGGTAATAAAAAATTAACTGTAGGCTTTGAACAAGATGAAAATCAATTGGATATTTTAGTGGAGAATATGGGCAGGGTAAATTATGGACAGCACATATTTGACCCTAAGGGTATAACTGAAAGTGTAAAAATTGATTATCAATACCAACATAATTGGACTATGTATCCTTTAGAGCTTAACAACATTGAAAATATAGTTTATGAAGGAAAAGTTAATAAAGATCTGCCTGCATTTTATAGGGGAGAATTTGAAATTCATGAATTAAAGGACACTTTTTTATCATTAGAAGGCTGGAACAAGGGAGTTGTATACATTAATGGCTTTAACCTAGGGAGATACTGGAAGGTTGGACCTCAGAAAACTCTCTATGTGCCTTATCCAATTTTAAAGTATGGTAAAAATGAAATCGTAGTTTTTGAACTCCATGGAACTGAAAAACCAGTAGTAGAATTTGTGGATAAGAGTAATTTAGGTTAAGTAATTAATATTAGAAAAAAGTAAGTATAAGTATTTATGAATACAAATACTTACTTTTTTATGGAGAAAAAGCTTTTTAAAATAAGTTTTTACCCTCAATTTTAGAAAATGTCCTATCTATAAAAATAAATTGGTGAGGCTGAAGTCCTAGTTTACATCACAAAAAGCTGATTTTAAAGCATAAATACATTTTTGACTTTCGATTTCAACTATTGGCACTAGGATTTGGTATGAAAATGTTTTAAATTGAAATCAAGCTTCTACAGCAAGAATAAATAAAAATGCTCATGTAATATAGCCGAGCATAGAAAGGGGTCAAAATGCTGAATGTAAGTAAAAAAAATAGCAAGATTAAAAGCAAAGAAACATTAGCAGCAAGATTTTCAAATTTTATAGTTCTGGTTCGCAAAGACTTTAAACTAAATAAAGGTCTTTATTTAATGTTCTTACCAGTATTAGCATTCTATCTAGTATTTCATTACGGGCCAATGTATGGATTGATAATGGCCTTTAAAGATTTCCAACCCACTAAAGGAATATCGGGAAGTGATTGGGTAGGATTTAAAAACTTTATTGATTTCTTTCAGAGCTTTTACTTTTGGAGAGTTCTAAAAAATACATTAGTAATAAGTATAACTAATTTAATATTTGGCTTTCCAGCGCCAATAATATTGGCTTTATTGATAAATGAAATAAGAAATAAGTACTTTAAAAGCGCAGTACAATCTATTTCCTACATGCCTCACTTTATATCTCTTGTAGTTGTATGTGGTATGATAAAGGACTTTACATCAGATACAGGAGTAATAAGCTATATAATAACTCTATTTGGAGGACAAGCAACTACGCTTTTAAATGAAGCTAGAAACTTTGTACCTGTATATGTAATATCAGATATATGGCAGACAGTAGGTTGGGGAACTATTATTTACTTAGCAGCCCTAACAGGAATAGATCAGGAATTATATGAGGCTGCACAAGTGGACGGAGCAGGAAAGTGGAAACAAACACTTCATATAACAATACCAGGAATCATGCCTACAATAATAATCATGCTGGTATTAAGAATGGGAAGCATGCTTAGTGTTGGATTTGAAAAAATAATTTTACTATACAACCCTGCTATATATTCAACTGCAGACGTTATATCTACATTTGTATATCGTAAAGGTTTGCAGGAGTTTGCGTTTAGTTATAGTGCTGCAGTAGGCTTGTTTAACTCAGTAATTAACTTCATCCTGTTGGTAACAGCTAATAAATTAAGCAAGAAATTCAGTGATTCAAGTCTGTGGTAAAGGAGTGTGAATAGGATTATGCTTATTAAAAGAAGCAAGGGCGAAAAGGTTTTTAATGTTTTTAATATAATTTTCATGATAGCGATGATGATAGTCACTGTATATCCATTACTACACGTAGTATTTGCTTCCGTTAGTGATTCTAATGAATTATTAGCGCATAGAGGCTTATTATTAAAACCAATAGGCTTTAACTTTGCAGCCTATAAGATGGTGTTTAAAAATCCAATGATAGTTAGAGGATATATAAATACATTGATAGTTGTTGTGTTTGGAGTAGCATTGAATATTTTGATGACCTCTCTAGCAGCTTATGTACTATCAAGAAAAGATTTTTTATGGAAAAGTACTTTAATGTTTTTCGTAGTGTTTACAATGTTCTTTAGTGGAGGGCTTATTCCATTCTACTTTACTGTAAAAAGCCTCCATATAGATGATAGCTATTTGGCATTAATATTGCCTGTAGCAATTAATACCTTTAATTTAATAATAATGAGAACTTCCTTTGAAGCTATACCAGACAGCTTAGAGGAATCAGCAAAGCTAGATGGAGCAAATCACTTTACAATTCTTTTTAAAATAATACTTCCATTGTCATTGCCAATAGTAGCAGTTATGGTACTTTACTATGCTGTATTCCACTGGAATGCTTGGTTTAATGCAATGATATTTATAAATGATAGAAGTCTATATCCATTACAATTAGTACTTAGAGAAATATTAATACAAAATGATACTTCAGTAATGGCTGCAGGTATTGGAGCGGGAGATCAGGAAGCTATAGGAGAATCAATTAAATATGCAGTTATAGTTGTAGCAACGTTACCAATTTTATGTGTATATCCATTCTTACAAAAGTACTTTGTAAAAGGTGCACTTGTTGGAGCTGTAAAAGGTTAATCTATAAGGAAAATAGGAGGACATATGAAAACTATAGTTGATGAAGGAATAAAGAATAAGCAGAGATATGAGAAGAGGCCAAATGTGGACAAGGCTTTTATAGAAAAAGCTATTAAGCAGGTTTTAGCTAAAATGGATCAAAACCTAGAGACTTTCACTTATAAGTTTCCAAGACCTGCAAGTATAGATGGAGTTTATCCTGCCATAGATAATATTGATTGGACAGCAAGTTTTTGGACAGGAATGTTATGGCTAGCTTATGAAGTAACAGAAGATGAAAAGTACCGAAAAGTAGCTGAAATTCAAGTAGAGAGCTTTAAGCAAAGATTAGATAACAGAATTGAAGTTGACCATCATGACCTTGGATTCTTATATACATTATCCTGTGTAAGTGCATATAAGCTTACTGGCAGTGAAGTTGCTAAGGAAACAGCATTAAAGGCAGCAGATTTATTAATAACTAGATATTATGACAAGGCTGGAATAATACAAGCTTGGGGAGATTTAAATGATCCTGCTCAAAGGGGAAGGATGATAATTGACTGCAATATGAATCTTCCATTATTATATTGGGCTTCAGAAGTAACTGGCGATAAAAAGTACAAGGAAATAGCATACAGCCATGTAAAGCAGGCTGCAAAGTATATAGTAAGAGAGGATTCCTCTACTTACCATACCTTTTACATGGATACAGAAACTGGTGCACCATTAAGAGGTGCCACTCATCAGGGCTATGCAGATAATTCCTGCTGGGCTAGAGGTCAGGCATGGGGAATATATGGTTTTCCTTTAAGCTATAAGTATACTAAGGATTGGGAGCTTATAGAGCTTGCAAAAAAGGTAACTAATTACTTCTTAAATAGACTTCCTAATGATGAAATATGCTATTGGGATTTAATTTTTACAGAAGGTACCAAGGATCAAGAAAGGGATAGTTCTTCCGCAGCTATAGCTGTCTGTGGTATAATGGAGATGCTGAAAGACATGCCGCTTGCAGATGAGTATAGAATGTTTTATGAAAATTCAGCTCTTAGCATGCTGAAATCACTAGCTTTAAACTATACCGTTGAAATAGACAGCAACGAAAATGGCATATTGAAACATGGGGTATATGCAAAACCTCAAGGAAATGGTATAGATGAAAGTTGTATATGGGGAGATTACTATTACTTTGAAGCTCTAGTAAGAGCTCTAAAAGATTGGAATTTATACTGGTAATTAATATGGGTTGTTGGCATAGGTCAGCAACCTATTTGTTTATATAATAAGTGTGAGGATGGTGAGAATATGCCGCCTATCAGTGTTTTAATTAAACCTGCTTCTAGTGGATGTAATCTAAAGTGTAAGTATTGTTTTTATAATGATGTTGCAGAAAATAGACAAGTTAAATCTTATGGGAACATGAGTGAGGATACTCTAGAACAGATTGTAAAAAAAACTCTGGAATTTGCTGATATACAATGCAATTTTGCATTCCAGGGGGGAGAGCCAACTCTTGTAGGGCTTGATTTTTATAAAAAGGTTATAGAGTTTGAAAAAAGATACAATAAAAAGAATGTAAGAATAGTAAACACAATTCAAACTAATGGCATTTCCATTGATGAGAGCTTTGGAAGATTTTTATCTGAAAATAACTTTTTAGTGGGACTTTCAATAGATGGCTATAAAGATTTACATGATAAAAACAGAGTTGACTATGAAAATAGGGGTACTTTCAGCAGAGTTATGAAAGCTGTGGAAATATTTAATCGTTATGGTGTAGAATACAACATATTATATGTGGTAACTTCTGAGTCAGCTAGGCATGCTAATAAAATATATGGGTTTTTTAAGAAAAATAATTTTAGATATATTCAGTTCATTCCTTGTCTAGATCCACTTGAAGAAAAAGGGGGTTATGGGTACTCGCTAAAACCTGAAATCTATGGACAATTTCTAAAAAACACTTTTGATTTATGGTATAAGGACATTTTAAATAATGAAGCAGTGAGTATAAGATATTTTGACAATCTACTAAGAAGAATAATGGGCTACAATACAGAGAGCTGTGGAATGAATGGAATATGCAGCTGTCAGTTTGTAATCGAGGCTAACGGAGGTGTCTATCCTTGTGATTTTTATGTAACTGATCAGTGGTATATGGGAAATATCATAGAGGTTGATATTGAGACACTTTCTAAATCTTCAAAGGCTCTGGAGTTCATTAAGAGTTCTAATTACATATGTGAGGATTGTAGAAAATGTCAGTGGCTTAACTTGTGTAGAGGTGGCTGCAGGAGAGAAAGAGAGCCCTTTTATGACGGAAAACCAGGTCTAAATAAACATTGTAAAGCCTATGATGAGTTTTTCAATTACTCAGTTGAGAGGTTTTATAATGCAGCAAGGTATATAACAAATAGAAGATAATAGTATGATTTTTAGTTTTTGTCCCCGGCAGTAATAATAAGGCGTATATATTACTGGTATATCTACATTATTGTCAACGCATTTTAGAAATTGTCTCTGTTATTATGGCGAAAATTTTATTAAATTAGAAGCATGAAACAAACATAAAAGCAAAATTGTAAACGTTAAAATTTTATAAGGGGGAAAAAGCATGAACAAAAAATTAAAAGGCATGGTTACAGCTGCAGTTGCGTTAACGTTATCTGCTGGACTATTAACTGGCTGTGCCCAAAAAGGAAAATCTGATGCTAGTAAACAAACAAGTGGAAAAACTGGTGAGGTAAGCTACCCTATTAAAACAGATGTATCTTTGAAATATTGGCTTCCTCTTAATGCAAATTTATCTACTTCTAAGAAAAACTTAGGGGAAACAGAATTTGCAAAGGAACTACAAAAAGAAACTGGTATTAAGGTAGAATACATTCATCCAGCTCAAGGACAGGAAAAGGAAAAGTTCAACTTACTATTAGCTTCTGGGGATCTTCCTGATTTAATTGAAAATGACTGGAGTTCCTTCCCAGGTGGACCAGAAAAGGCTATAAAAGATGGAAGTATTCTTAAATTAAACGACTATATTGATAAATATGCTCCAAACTTAAAGAAATTCTTACAGGAGCATCCAGATATAGATAAGGCATGTAAAACAGATTCAGGTTCATATTACATGTTCCCATTCATAAGAAGTGATGATAGTTTAACAGTTTATTACGGACCAACAATGAGAGCAGACTGGCTAAAGGAATTAAACCTACCAGTTCCAACTACAATGGACGAGTGGGAAACAACTCTTAAAGCATTTAAGGAAAAGAAGGGTGCTACTGCTCCGTTAACTTTTGACTTAAAAGAAATATTTGGTGCTTTTGCAGGCGCTTATGGTATTACTTATGGTGCTGGAGTAGGTAATGGATACTATGTAGACAATGGAAAAGTTAAATTTGGACCTATGCAGCCAGGCTTTAAAGACTTCGTAACTACATTTAATAAATGGTATAACGAAGGGCTTCTAGATAAAAATTTTGCTACAGTTGATAAGAAGATAAAAGCTTCCGATATGTTATCTGGTAAATCCGGTGCTACATTAGCTTACTGTGGTGGAGAAATTGGAGTTTGGATGAATGCAATGAAGGATAAGGACCCTAACTATAATCTTGTAGGTGTTCCATATCCATCAGCAGTAAAAGGACAAAAGGCTGCATCTGGACAACTACAAATGAAAGCTACAGGACAAGGTATTGCAGTTAGTGCTAAGACTAAGAATATAGAGCAAGCTATAAGATTCCTAGACTATGGATACAGCAAGGCTGGTATGGATCTTTATAACTTTGGAATAAAAGATGTAAGCTATAAAATAGTTAATGGAAAGCCAGTTTATACTGATTTAATTCTTAAGAACCCAGATAAACTTAGTCAAGCTCAAGCAATGGCGTTATATATGAGAACTTACAGTGGACCATTTATACAACTTAAAGAGTATATAGACAATTATTATCAACTACAAAATCAAAAAGATGCTATAAAAGCATGGGTTAATACTGATGCTCCTAAGACTTTAATTCCTGCTGTAACAGCATTACCAGAGGAATCATCAGAATTATCAAAGATGGAAAATGAAATCACCACATACGTTGATGAAATGTTCTTAAAGTTCGTAATGGGACAAGAGCCAATTTCAAACTATGATAAGTTTACAAGCCAAATTCAAAAGATGAACATAGACAAAGTTCTAAAGATTAAACAAAGTGCTTTAGAAAGATACAACAAGAGATAACAATAAAAGGGAGGACTTAGTTCCTCCTTTTTTAATAGCCATATAGATGAATAAAAGGGGGCAAAATTCACAATGAAATTCAAAAAAAGCATTTCAATGGCTTTAATATTAAGTATGGTTACTACACTTGTACCATTAACATTTAGAGGTACAAGTGCAAAAGCTGCTTCTCAACTTATTGTAAATGGTGGATTTGAAACAACTGGAGGTGGCGGAAACTCCAAGTATTGGTCTAATCCTTCAATAATTGCTCCATCATGGACTGCAAGTACATCGCCTAGCACACCAGCTGCAAATAGTCCAATGATATCTGTTGTAAACGATATCGTACATTCTGGAAATAATGCACTGAAGATAGCACCGCCTAGTGCTTACCCTAGCAATACTACTAGATTGTTTTTAGGACAAGTGGTGAACCTACCTGCAGGAAGTGCTGGGAAAAAGTTTAGGGCCAGTGTATGGATGAAGACAGAAGGTGTAACTGGAAATACAATAGGTTTTAGATTTCAAAAGTATACTGGAAAAGATGCTTCTGGTACACAAATTAAATCATCAGATGTATCAAAATCTGGCACAATGGATTGGACACTAGTAAATAATGATCAGATTATAGATGATACTTGTCAAAGTGTTAAGATATCTGTAATTCATGGTACTTCTGCAGCAGCGCAAGGAACGGCCTGGGTTGATGATATCAATCTTCAAGAAATAATTGATAACATTACTTTACCGGAAGGCTCTATATCTCTAGCAGCAGGAAGTAGTTATACTCTTGCTCCGTCCTATACTCCAGCAGCTGCTACAAAAGATATGATATGGACCTCCTCAGACAGCAGTGTTGCTGAAGTTGATAACAATGGAGTAATTTCAGCATTAAAGGTTGGTACTAGCAGAATTACAGGGACTTCCTCTGTAGACCCTACTAAAACAGTATTTTGTGATGTCAATGTGGTAGGTGTGCCTGTTGAAGGTATTACTCTAGATAAAGATAATGTAAATATTGATATGGGAAGTACAAGTACTATTACTGCCACAATTGCACCAAGTAATGCCAGTGATAAAACTGTGCTATGGAGTTCAGATAATACTTCTGTAGCTTCAGTAGATAACAACGGAGTAATTACTGGACTTAAACCAGGTACAGCAACAGTTACAGCCACATCAAGTTCGGATAGTTCTAAAAAAGCAGCTTGTACAGTTAATGTAAATGGGCTTGTACTAGATAAGAGCTCTGCAGCAGTATCAAATGGTAAAGATGTTTTACTTACAGCTGCAGTAATGCCTAAAACTAATTTAGTATGGGAATCCAGTAATAAAGATATAGCTACAGTTCAAGATGGTTTAGTTAAAACAATAGAACCTGGTAGTGCTGTAATCACAGTAAAAACTGAAGATAATAAATACACTGCAAGCTTTAATCTAACTGTAGAACCTTATACTAGTGATGAATTTGACAGCTTGAGAGTTAAGTATGCAGCATCCTTATTAGGTGGAAGTAATTATGATATAAATGATCCAGCAACGAAAGCTTTAGTAGATAGTATTGCTGCCTCAGCTCAAAGCTTTTGGAGCAGTATGGATCCTACAGGGACCTATTTATGGAGTGATATTCCTGGTATTGTACAAGGTGGAGCTAAAAGAAAGACTTCTGAAGTAACTACAAATTATAATAGACTTTTGACTATGGCAAAAGCTTATTTAATGGAGGGTTCCAGCCTTAAAGGAAATACACAATTACTTAGAGATACCCTTAGAGGTCTTGAATGGATGAATAAAAATCTATATAACAGCAATATAACATTACCTATGTTTGTTGGGGATAATGGTACTGGAGATGGAAATTGGTATGCCTTTGTAATAGGAAGCCCTAAGGTTTTAAACAACCTTGTTTCTATGCTTTACGATTATCTAAGTGATGATCAGGTAAATAGATATGAAATGGCAGTTAGAAATTTTGTATCCGATCCTACTTGGTATATGGATTCTTATGGCAGGCGTGTAACCTCAACAGGAGGAAATCTATCAGATACCTGTAAGGTTGCAGTTGTTAATGGAATAAATACAAAAGATGCGGACTTTATAGCTGCTGGAAGAGATGCTTTAAGCGGTAATTTTAAATTAGTTACTTCTGGAGAAGGAATTTATAGCGATGGTTCTTTTATACAGCATGTATTTGTTCCTTATAATAATACATACGGACAAGTTTTGCTTCAAGGTATAGGAGATATATTATCCATACTTAGTGGAAGTAGTTGGCAGATAAAAGACCCTAGTATAAATAATATATATAATTGGCTTGAGACTGGTATAGCACCATTGATGTATAAGGGCTCTGCTATGGATATGGCCAGTGGAAGAGCTATATCTAGAGGTGGTTATCAGGATCATGATATAGGAGCTTCACTTATAAATGTATTTATTCAATTCTCTCAGTTTACTCCAGAACCATATGCTAGTAAATTTAAGAGCTTGGTGAAATACTGGATTCAGCAGGATACCTACAGAGACTATGTAAGCAACTGTACTGATATTATTCTTAAGTCACAAGTGCTTGATATACTCAATGACCCTTCTATTACACCTGCAAAGGAACTTACAGGACAGTTTAATTATCCGAATATGGATAGGGTTGTTCATAGGGATCCACTATATTCAATAGCTATAAGCATGTACTCTAAACGAGTATCAAATTATGAAACTATGAATGGTGAAAATTTAAAGGGCTGGCATACTAGTGATGGAATGACTTATCTATATAATGGAGACCTAGGTAACTTTGCAAATGACTATTGGGCTACTGTGGACCCATATCGTTTACCTGGAACAACTGTGGATAAATTACCACAGCCTACTGCTGCAAATGATCAAACAGCTAGTAAGATAACTTCACCTCAAAGCTGGGTTGGAGGAACTTCCTTAGGCAGCTATGGAACAGCAGGTATGTTCTTAGATAAATTATATATGAATTCAACAGGTACTATTACTAATAAATTAAATATGAATTTGCAGGCAAAAAAATCTTGGTTTATGTTTGGAAAAGAAGTTGTAGCTCTTGGAGCAGGTATTAATAGTACAGATAATAGAACTATTGAAACTATTGTAGATAATCGTAAAATATCAGATACAGGGGATAATAAGCTTACTGTTGATGGTACTGTAAAGCTTAATAATCTAGGTGATAGTGAAGTTATGTCCAATGTAAAATGGATGCACTTAGCAGGAAGTATGCCTAACTCAGATGTAGGATACTATTTTCCAAGGGGAGAAAATATCAATGCTCTGAGAGAAGCAAGAACAGGAGCTTGGTCTGATATCAATATAAATGGAAGTAAAACACCTATTACAAGAAATTATGTGACCACCTGGCTTGACCATGGAGCTAATCCAAACAATGCAGAGTATTCCTATGTATTGCTTCCAGGTATGTCCCCAAATGAGGTTGAACAATATTCTAAAAATGCTGACGTAACAATACTTTCTAATACTCCAGATGTGCAAGCAGCAAAGAAAAATTCGTTGAATTTACTTGCAGCTAACTTTTGGAATGATGCTGTTCAAACTGTAGATTATATTACAGTAAATAAAAAGGCATCTATTTTATCACAAAAAACTGATGGCTATTTAGACATATCTGTATCAGACCCAACTATGATGAATACCGGAACTATCGAGGTTGATATAAATGAACCAAATTTAGTTCCAGAAAAGATTGATAGCAGAATTGTGGTTACAGCTTCTGGAGATAAAACACATATTTCTGTTGATGTTAATAATGCAGCAGGAAAGGCGATTATCGGAAAGTTTAGAAAGAGCGTTATTGGATTAACTCTAGATAAAACATCTGCAGATATGAATATAGGAGATACTATTTCTCTAAAAGCTTCAATAGTTCCAGCAGATGCTGCAAACCAGTCCGTAGTTTGGACTAGCAGCGATAATAGCGTAGCTGCAGTAGATGCTAACGGGATTGTTAAGGCATTAAAGCAAGGAACTGCAGATATAACTGCTACTTCACAAGATGGAGGTTTTACTGCAGTATGCAGAGTAAATGTTATAAAACCTTATGAATATCAAGGAGAATTGATAGATAATACATTAAATAAGATAGTGGAAGCTATAAAAAATACTTCATTAAAGACGGTATTTGTAGATGCTGCTAAGAATAAAAAGGCTGAAAAAGCATTATTTAATGCAATAAAAAATATTGATAAGTCAATAACCTTTATTCAGGATAAAATTCAATGGACCTTTAATGGTAAGGACATAAATGGTGATATTAAGGATATTGATTTGTCAGTTAACATAGCACCATTAAAAAGTACTAATTCACATAATAAAGCTGCGATTGGAAATAAAGTAAATGGAAGCGAGGCTTTTGTAATTTCCTTTGCTGAAAATGGGAAACTTCCAGGTATAGCAAAAGTTAAAGTAAAGCTTGATAGTAATTGGCTTTCTGGAAAAGATAAGAATAGTTTGTTTGTTTACTACTACAATGAAGCTGAAAACAAGATAGAATTAATAGATAAGAACTTAAAAGTTGATGAAAATGGCTATATTGAATTTTCAATAACTCATAATAGTGATTACTTTGTAGTAGATAAAGAAATACAGACAGTTATAAGCAATACGCCAAATACAGCAACGGATAAAAAATCTGAAACAATAGTAGACAAAAAGTCTGATACTAGCAGTACTCTTCCAAAGGCTGGCTCATTAGTTGATTTTAAACTAACTCAGGCTATTGGAGTAATTTCAATATTAATTGGTTCCCTCTTTATAATTATTGAAAATACAAGAAAGAAGAGCTGCTAAATCTAAACCCTGGAGTAGATTACTCCAGGGCTATTTATTTGTCCTAATTATTTAAGAAATTGTCCTATATAAGCTTAATCTGACACTTCAATTTGATAATGCAGGGGTATTATCATGAAATTATAAACTTATATTATTGCTTAGCTAAAAGAGAGGTAATTGTATGAAAGAAAAAAATATGATAAAGGCAGAGGTAAACTTAAAATTATTACTTCAATTACTTACTACCTTTTTTAAAATAGGACTTTTCTCCTTTGGTGGTGGTTATGCTATGATTCCACTAATTGAAAAGGAAATAGTGGATAAAAGGTCTTGGGTGGATAAAGCTGAAATTGTT
Source organism: Clostridium omnivorum (assembly GCF_026012015.1). Classification (NCBI taxonomy): domain Bacteria; kingdom Bacillati; phylum Bacillota; class Clostridia; order Eubacteriales; family Clostridiaceae; genus Clostridium; species Clostridium omnivorum. Next base: position 2,518,638 of record NZ_BRXR01000001.1, read on the forward strand.
GATGTTTTAGCAGTAGCTCAATCTACTCCAGGGGCAGTGGCTGTTAATTCTGCCACAGCTATTGGATATAAAATAGCAGGGAAAAAGGGAGCACTATTTTCAACTATAGGGGTTGCAGTACCATCTTTTCTAATAATCATAACTATAGCATCATTTTTTTCAAAGATAAAGGATTATAAAGTAGTGCAAGATGCTTTTGCAGGAATAGGAGCTGCAGTTGTAGCGCTTATTATAACAGCAGCTGTTAGTGTTTCCAAAAACTCTATAAAGGATAGAATTGATATTTTATTAGCATTAATTACATTTGTATTAGTGGCATTTTTTAAAGTAAATCCTATATTTCTTATAATTGGGGGAGCAATGTATGGAGCAATTATATACTATTCAAGAATTATCAGTATAGATAGCAAACTCAAAGTAAAGAAGGGATTTAAAAATGATATTGATTAAGTTATTTATTACTTTTTTTAAAATTGGAGCCTTCAGTTTTGGTGGAGGTTATGCAATGATTCCCATAATTCAACGGGAAATTGAAAGAAATAATTGGATAAGTACAAAAGAATTTGTAGACATAATAGGAATTGCAGGTATGACTCCTGGACCAATTGCTGTAAATTCAGCCACTTTTGTAGGTTTTAAGGTAAACGATTTATTAGGTGCACTTTCTGCTATGCTAGGAATCATGCTGCCATCTTTTTTATGTGTAATAATTATCTTTAAATCTTTAAACAAGTTTAAAGATCATGAGTTAAATATACTTATTTTTAAGGGAATAAAAGCAGTGGTAGTTGGACTTATAGCTTCTGCTGCTATATCAGTGTCCAAAACTTCTTTACTAATAGGTTATAATGCTAGGGATTTTTGGGTAAGGCTTATGGAGGCACCACTTGAGGCTGTAAATTTAAGTGCTGTTATTATTTTAATTTTATCTTTAGCAGCACTTATAAAATATAAAATTCACCCTATACTTGTAATTTTATCTTCTGCTGTAGTGGGGATTACAGTAGGCAGCTTTTATTAGCCTATACAAGATTGCAAAGTATGTAAAGTGTGCTTGGATAAACTAGCATTTTGGGAGGAATTTATGATAAGTAGTGAATTAGAAATAAAATATAATGCTTTAAGAATAAGATGGAAACAAAATCTGCTTGGAGTAGATGAAAGCAATTTAGAGGACCAAGATATAAAAAACATAGTAGAAGAAACAGCAAAAAAAGCTGAAGTTAATTGGAACACCATGGATAAGTCAAAACATAGAAGTTTTTTGTGGCAGGAGTCTGGCAGTGAAAGTATTTCTGGCCATATTACTGAGTGCTATATTAGGCTAAAGCAGATGGCTGCTGCTTATTGCATGAAAGGCTCATCACTTGAAGGCAATAGAGAATTATTAAAAGATATTATTGATGCACTAGATTGGCTTTATGCAAATAGGTACAATGAAAACTCAAATTATTATGATAACTGGTGGCCCTGGGATATTGGAATACCACTTAGACTTAATGATATAGTTGTTCTTCTCTATGAAGAGTTAAGTGAAAAGCAAATAAACAATTATATGAGAGCAATTGAAAAGTTTGCTTTTGACCCAACGGTGTGCAGACCAGATAAAATCAAAACCACTGGAGCAAATAGGGTGGATATGTGCAAGGTAGCTGCTGTTAGTGGGATTATTTTAAAACGAGGAGACCTAATAAAAGTTGCTAATGAATCCTTGAGAGAAGTGTTTCAGTATGTCACAGAGGATGACGGCTTTTACAGGGATGGATCTTTTGTACAGCATGGAGCAATACCCTACACTTGCAGCTACGGCGCAGTGCTTATTGAAGGTCTATCTGTAATGCTTCAGTTGCTTTCAAATTCACCTTGGGAGCTTAAATATCCGGAAGTAAATAATATTTACAATTGGATATATGATTCTTATGAACCTCTTATTTATAAGGGTGCAGCAATGGATATGACCAGGGGGAGGGCTGTATCTAGATATTTCCTTCAAGACCACGTGATAGGACATGAAATTGTTAGTTCAATCTTAAGGCTTTCTACCTTTGCTCCAGAACCGCATGGTTCTACACTTAAGAGCATGGTTAAGTATTGGATTTTATCAGATACAAGCAACAGCTTTTATAAGGATATGGATGCTGTATCAATAGTTTCAGCAAAAATGTTAATAGAGGATAGCAAGGTATTGCCAAAGGAAGAACTAATAGGTCATTTTCATTTTGCAAATATGGATAGAGTTGTGCACAGAGCGCCAGGTTATGCCTTTGCCATAAGTATGTATTCAAAGCGAATACAAAACTATGAGGACATGAATGATGAAAATAAAAAGGCTTGGTATACTTCAGATGGTATGACTTATCTCTACAATAATGATTTAAATCACTACAGTGAGGATTTTTGGCCTACAGTAAATCCATACAGAATTGCGGGCACAACTGTGGATACCACAGAAAGACAAGTAGTTCTGCAAAAATATGGTTTGGGAGGACAGAGAAAATCAAGTAAGAGCTGGGTAGGAGGGGTAACCCTTGCTGGTTTATATGGTGCAGCAGGAATGGAACTAGAGTCAGGCTTCAGTACTCTTACAGCTAAAAAATCCTGGTTTATGTTTCAAAAGGAAATAGTAGCTTTAGGGGCTGGAATCAGCAGTAGTGATAATAGAAATATAGAAACCATAATAGAAAACAGAAGATTAGAGCATAAGGGTGAAAATAATTTAGTTGTAGATGGTAAATACATGCCCTGCGATTTAAGCTGGACTGAACATTTAGATAATGTAAAGTGGATGCATCTAGAAGGAAGCAATGTTGGAGCTGATATAGGATATTATTTCCCAGGCTCAGTTAATATTGAGGGGCTAAGAGAAAAAAGGTATTGCTGTTGGAAGGATATAAATGCGGATGGAACAAGCAATAGAATAGGTAGAAATTATATAACTCTTTGGGTTAACCATGGCTTAAAGCCTGTGGATGAAGGCTATACTTATGTAGTTCTTCCCAATAAGTCTGCAGAACAGATAAAGTGCTATGCAGAAAAACCAGAAATAATAGTTTTAGAAAATTCAAAGGAGCTTCAGGCTGTAAAGAACACAAGACTAAATATTATTGCTGCTAACCTGTGGGAAGACAAAGAAAGATGCGTAGATTATATAAGCTGTAATAAAAAGGCCTCCTTTATGGCTTTGGAAAAAGACAATAAGCTGGAATTTTCGATTTCAGATCCTACTATGGAGAATCAAGGAACAATTCAGGTTGTCATAAATAGAGCAGTGAAAGGTGTAGAAAGCAAGGATGAGGGGATTGACTTTCAAAGGAAAGGAAACTATTTAAGGCTTATTATAAATGTAAAAGAGGCAAGAGGAAAAACATTTAATATAAAGCTTCTATTATAATATTTAGAGTTTATAAAATTTTTGCGGGACAGTGTCAAAGAAGGTTTTCAATTAGACTTGCGTAGTTAGGAGAATATATTATGAAAAATAAAATTAGACAATTTAACTGTTTGTTTGGCTTTCTTGGCATAACTACCTGCATATACAGCACTTTCATAATGCCATACCTAAAAATGAAAGGTTTTAGTATTACTGAATTAGGTATACTTAGTTCTATAAATATAAGTATGTCTATATTAGGGCAATTTGTTTTTGGGTATTTGTGCGATGCTATGAAAACAATTAAAAAGATATTCATTTTTAATTTATGCTTATTGTTTTTAGTAGCAGTAACTATGATGATAAACACAAAAGCAGCGCTGGTTATAGCATTTGTTGCGGCTTTTGGACTCTTTCAAGGGCCGCTATCAGTGCTTTCTGATAGCTGGGTTTTGAGCAATGAAAAATACGTTAGGGAAGGCTTTGGAAGCATAAGAGCTTGGTCCTCAATAGGGTGGGCTGTATGCTCAGTATTAATGGGGACCATAATTGAAAAGTTTGGATGGGGAGCTTTTTTTATAGGGTATTTGATGATGCTTTTATTAACTTCAGCAATCACTATAAAAATTGATGATATCCATAGAGAAAAAAAGCATAATGACAAAAGTAAAAAAGTTAATCCACTCATATTATTTAAGGACTATAGATATGTATTTATTGTGTTAATCATGCTTCTTTTAACTACAACCCATCAAACTATGGCCTTCCTGTATGTGAAGATTACTAATTTAGGAGGAACCTCAAAGCATATAGGTATTTCTGCCTTTGTTATGGCAGCTTGTGAGCTTCCTGTATTCTTTGGAGCTAAATATATAATAAAAAGATTCAAACTAACCAATCTGCTTATGTTTTCCTCCATTATTTATGTTATAAGAATGCTGCTCCTAGAAAATTCAAGTTCTTACATACAGGTTATTCTACTAGGAAGCTTGCAAATGTTAACTTTTGCAGTTTATGTTTTAGCCTATAAATATTTTATCACTGAGATAGCACCAAATAATCTACAAGTTACTGCTCAATCAGTAGCAGGTTCAATTTGTGCCATTGGCAGTATAGTTTTCTCAAGTGCAGCGGGATATCTTATAGATAGCCGAGGGATAAATACATTGTTTCAAGTAGGGGCCGTAACTAGTGTCACTGCAACAATACTCATTATAATATACAAGGTATTTATTGAAAGGACACAATTAAGAATGGAGTGATATAGACATGAAAAAGCCAAATATATTACTTATAACTAGCGACCAGCAGCATTGGAATACCATAGGTGCATTCAATAGTGAAATATCAACACCTAATCTTGACAGGCTAGTAAAAGAGGGTACAACCTTTTCTAGAGCTTATTGCCCTAATCCTACTTGTACTCCAACTAGGGCGTCTCTAATAACTGGGCAATATCCAAGTCAGCACGGAGCTTGGACATTGGGTACTAAACTTCCGGAGAGTACTGTAACTATAGGTGATGTGCTGCTTGATAATAATTATAGAACAGCCTTGATTGGAAAGGCACACTTTCAGCCTCTAAGAGGGAATGAGGAGTTTCCATCCTTAGAAGCATACCCACTATGTAATGATTTGGAATTTTGGAGAAACTTTGATGAAAAGTTTTATGGCTTTGAGCACAGTGAGCTTGCGAGAAATCATACAACAGAATTCTTAGTAGGTCAGCATTATGCACTTTGGATGGAAGAAAAGGGTTGTAGGGACTGGAAGGATTACTTTATGGCCCCACTAGGAAATTTAGCTCCAGAGGCAAAGAGAAGATGGCCAATACCAGAGGAATACCACTATGATACATGGATAGCTGAAAGAACTAATGCCATGCTTGAGCAATATAAAAATAATGATGAAAGCTTCTTCTTATGGTCAAGCTTCTTAGACCCACATCCACCATACTTTGTACCAGAACCATGGAATACTATGTATGATCCAGATAAGCTTACTATACCAAGCCTCGTTGAAGGTGAGCATCACAATAATCCACCACATTTTAAAATGACCCAGGAAGAAAATCCAGACTTTTCATCTTATATGGATTCAGGCTTTGCTCTTCATGGCTGCCATTCTCATTTGCAGGATAAAAATGAGCTTAAAAAAGATATAGCTGTCTATTATGGGATGATAAGCTTAATGGATAAATATATTGGAAAGATTTTAGATAAGCTTGAAGAATTAGGCCTTGCAGAGAATACTATTGTTGTATTTACTACGGATCATGGTCATTTTTATGGCCATCATGGGTTAATAGCAAAGGGACCTTTCCACTATGAGGATATGATAAAGGTTCCATTAATAGTTTGTTATCCAAACAAGGTACCAGCTGGAAAAATATCAACTTCAATGCAGTCTTTAGTGGATATAGCACCTACCTTCCTTGATATGCTTAATATTACCGTACCAAATTGCATGACAGGAATTGCTCAAAGTGAAGTATGGTATGGGGATAAGGAAAGTGTAAGAGATCACATAATATGTGAAAACCATCATGATCCATACTCAGTACATTTAAAAACCTATGTTAATGAAAGATATAAGCTTACAGTCTACTACAACAGAAGCTATGGAGAACTTTATGATTTAAAAGCAGATCCAATGGAGGTAAACAATCTATGGGATAATGCAAAGTATGCTGCTTTAAAATCAGAGCTTTTACTAAAGTATGTTTGGGCTGAAATGGGAAAAGAACCTATGTGGATGCCTAGGCTGTGGCAGGCTTAAGTTAATTTATCAATATGAATTATATGAAAATGATAAATAGAGGTGATAGAAGTGAGTAATACAAGACCAAATTTAGTTTATATATTTGCTGACCAATGGAGAAGACAAGCTGTAGGTTTTATGAAGGAAGACCCAGTAATAACACCTAATATGGATAAATTTGCTGAAGAGAGCTTAGTTTTTGATAATTGCATAAGCTGTTTTCCACTATGTTCTCCTCATAGAGCATCCCTTCTTACAGGAAAGTATCCTCTTTCCACAGGATTTTTTACAAACTGTAAAATTGGATGTGATGTAAGGCTTAAGGAAGAGGAAATTTGTATTGGGGATGTTACAAAGGCAGCGGGATATGATACTGCTTATATAGGAAAGTGGCATCTTGACTTGCCAGAGATGAATTTAACAGATAATCCTGTTTCTGGTGCAAGAAATTGGGATGCATACACTGAACCAGGACCTAAGAGACATGGTTTTGACTACTGGTATTCCTATGGAACCTTTGATGAGCACTTAACTCCTCATTATTGGATGGATACTCCTGAAATGATAAAGGTTAATCAGTGGTCAGTAGAGCATGAAACAGATATGGCAATAGATTATATGAAAAATCATGATAAGGATAAGCCCTTCACATTGTTTTTATCTTGGAATCCGCCACATTCGCCTTATGATCAAGTGCCTGAAAAGTATAAAAGGCTCTATGAGGGAAGGGATATTCCTCTAAGAGAAAACTTTTCACTTGAAAAGTCAGTTGTTGGAGTTGGAGATCCTTTTGAAGGGGATTATGTTAAGGCATTAGAAAATACTCTGAATTACTATGCAGCGGTAAGCGGAATAGATGAAAACTTTGGAAGAATTTTAGAGGAACTAAAGAGACTTGGACTTGAAGAGAATACTATTGTAATACTTTCTTCAGATCATGGGGATATGATGGTTTCTCATGGACTTACCTCAAAAAATATATGGTATGAGGAGTCTATTGGAGTACCATTTATGGTTCGTATGCCAAATAAAATAAAAGTTGGAAGAACGGATGCGCTTTTTGCTAGTCCTGATATAATGCCTACACTTTTAGGCTTCATGGGATTAGATATTCCAAATACTGTGGAAGGAATGGATCTGTCAGGAATTTTAACTGGGATAAAAGCTGAAGAACAGAACTCCGTATATATATGTTCTTGCCCAGGCAGTAAACCCCTTCTTGAGAAATATAAAAAATTAGGTTACAGCCCAGAACAATATGGTTGGAGAGGTGTAAGAACCAAGAGATTTACTTATGTTGTAAACAAAGGATACATTCCTGAAGAGAATAAACTTGAAAGATATATATATGACAACGAAAAAGACCCTTATCAAAAGAGTCCAATAATGATTAGCAATATAGAAGATAATATTGTTGCTAAAGAATTGGAAGGAGAGTTAAAAGGTTGGCTAGAAAAGTTGAAAGATCCATTTACGATTTAATTGATTTATCTATAGAGGGACTTGAACAAGTAGAAAAGGCTGTCCAAAGTAATATGCTTGATAAGGCAGCAAAGCTTCTTAAAGAGTACTATATCTTTAGAAGAAGCCCAAAGCTTTTCTTAGATGACAGTGAAAAACAGCGTCTAGTAAATTATTCAAAAGAGAATTTTATTGAAGATATAAAGGAAGTTATAAGAGTTTCAGAGGAAGTTTCAAAGAATACTTTTGTTTTTAGATTTCCTTGGGATATGGAAAAAACTAATAAGCCTTTTACCTTTAAAAATAAAATCCTGTGGCATCATATTCCTTTTGAGGATGAAGAATGGGCTTTTATGCTCAATAGACACAGGTATTGGATTTCACTCGGTCAAGCTTATGCTGTAACCGGCAATGAGGAATATGCAAAAACCTTTTGCAAGCAACTGGAAGGTTTTATAGACAGTAATCCTGTAGATGGAAAATGGTCAGCAATAACTTGGAGAAGCATAGAGGCTGGAATTAGGTGCGAAAATTGGATGAAGGCATTTCAATATTTTAAGTATAGTCCGTATTTTACTGAACAGCTTTTAATAAAGATGCTTTTATGTCTTTATGATCACTGTGAATATCTAATGAGTAGATATGATAACTTTAGACATATAAGCAACTGGGGGGTTCTAGAAAATCATGGTTTATTTGAAGCATCCGTATTTCTATCAGAATTTAAAGAGTCTAGGGCATGGAGAGAAGAAAGTTTAAGAAGATTAAAAACTTGTGCTGAACTTCAAGTATTAAATGATGGAGTGCATTGGGAACAATCACCTATGTATCATAATGAGGTACTGCACTGCTTCATGGACGTAATAATTTTGGGTGAAAAGAACAATGTTATTATAGATAAAGCTATAAAGGATGCTGCAAGAAATATGGCTTATGCAGATTTATACATGGCAAAGCCTAATCATCACCAGCCAATGCTAAGTGACAGCGATGATACTGATATAAGGGATATGCTTACTGAGGCAGCTATTATATTCAAAGACGGCACCTTGAAGTTTGGAGCATATAAGAATATAGATTTCAACAGTTTATGGTTATTTGGAACTGAAGGCATAAATAAATTTGAGGAAATACCCATCTCAGTGCCAGAGGTACTTTCCGTCCCTTTGGAAAGCTCAGGTAATTACGTAATGAGAAGCACCTTTGACGAAGATGCAAAATATCTACTATTTGATTGTGGCTCAATAGGTGGAGGACATGGGCATTGCGACATGCTTCATTTTGACATTCATGCCTATGGAAGGGATTTAATAAGCGATATAGGAAGATACACCTACGTCGAGGGTGAGCCACTAAGAGAGTATTTTAAAAGCTGTAAGGCACATAACACAACTATAGTTGATGATATAGATTTTATTAAATGCAAAGGAAGCTGGGGGTATGAAAAGGTAGCTAATGCTATAGAAAAGCTATGGATTAGCAAGGAAAACCTTGATTATGTAGAGGGAAGTCATGATGGATATATAGATTTAGAAGACCCAGTGTATCCATTAAGGAGAATTTTATTTGTAAAACCGTATTATTGGCTTATAATTGACAGCTTTCAGTGTAAAAAGGAGCATAGCTTTTCGCAGTACTTTCATTTTACTCCTGGGGAAGTATACCTAGATAGTAATAAGCAGTGTTATACAAACTTTAGAGCAGGCGGTAATGTGAAAATTGTACCACTAAAAAAGGATGATGTAGAAGCAAGGCTTCAAAATGGTTATTATTCTAAAGAATATAATCATATTGAAGACAATAAAGTACTATGCTATAAAACTGTGCAGAGTGGATTTACTTCATTAATTAATGTTGTATATCCATATAAGGCAGGAGAAGACAATAATATTATTATGGGAAGTATTCAGGTATATGACAATTTGAATAATGCTGTCGAAAAAAATATTGCCGAGGCAATAAAAATAGAACTTCCTTGTAATACTGAAGAACATGTAATATTTATTCGCCACAGCTGTGGAATAGCTGATAATAATGGCACTTACCAAACTATTTATACATTGGACAATACAAAGGTCAGTGGAGAGATAGTGCTTATAAAGAAAAGCAATAGTTCAAAAGAAGTTATTGTGATTAAATAAATGAAAAAAGACTCCAGAAGCAGATTATTCTGCAGTCTGAAGCCTTTTTTCTATGTCATCTAATATGGATCGACTATTATAAACTATGCAGTAGCAAAATATGCTGCTTAAAAATAAAACGCTGTAGGATGTGAAGGAATAAAATATATAGAAGGTTACTAGTAGTGTGAGTAGATTAAACAATGTAACCTTAAAATGAGTAAAGGAATAAGAAAAGGCAATTGCCGTAATTTGTGAGGTCTTAAGGTAAAACCTAGAGATAATTGAAAGAGAAACTAATCCAAGAAGCAGCACAAATACGATTAATATGTAGATTAAATAAGCTAATGGATTTTTAGTTGAAATAAAAAAAGCTGCATCTATGTACAATAATGTAAGAATAGCTGAAATTATGGTCCAAATAATTAATGATTGTTTGAAGCTGTTTTTATAGGACTTAAACAATTCCTTGGTAAGACTTACATCTTTATTTGTTATAAGCTTTCCCATAGCTCCCATTAAAGCTGTTAGAGAAGGCCCAAGAGGTATGCAGCAAAGAGCTATAAACCATACAGCAGGAGATTGTAATATTCCCGTGCCTAATCCTAATATCAAAACTACTAATGGAATATTAAGCAGTAAAAAATAAAGGTTTCCTAAAAAAAACCACCATATATAATATGAAATATTAATTATTAAATTATCTCTTATATCTTTATTATCATCCATAAAAATTCTCCTTTTAGTGAAAACTTAGTCAACATGCAAATTAAAATGATCTACGACTATTTACCATTTTAATTTTAAACTAAGTGGTCTTAAGTAACAACAATTTTAACTACTATGCATTGAAAAGATATTTACTTATTAATTATTCATTGAGGAGAAAAAATAATACTCAATAAAAATATATTGTTATTCGGCAAGGAAATAGGGGTTACTTTAAAAGTATGTGTGGATGGCGATATAAGCATACATAAAACCTTGCCGAATTAACTTATAATAATCAAGTATGGCAAATTATAAGTTAATTTTATAAATTTTTTAAAAAACTTTATGCCTACTTTAGTACTATTGTACTCCTGATGAAGAAGTGTAGCTTTATCCTAATGGCCATATTATTTGCACTTTTGGTCAGCACAGCTTTATACATTACCAGTAAAGGTTAAAAAGAGAAGAATTGCATTTAGTAAAACTATTATTGAGGTTATTAATATTCCAATAACTTTAACCCAAGGTTTATTCACAAACTCTCCCATTAAATCTTTTCTACTAGTAATTATCAGCATAGGAATTATTGCTACTGGTAGGGCAAAGCTGAGGCATACCTGACTTAGTACTAATGCCTTCATTGGATTTATACCAATACAGATGATAATAAGTGCTGGTGCCATAGTTAACAATCTTCTAATTATTACAGGTATTTTAATGTCTACAAACCCATCCATAACTGTTTCTCCAGCCATGGCACCTACTGTAGAAGAAGAGAATCCGGAAGCTAGTAAGGCTATTCCAAAAGCTCCGCTGGATAATGCGCCTAAAAGAGGCTCTAAGGATCGATGTGCCTCTTCAATGGAATTCACAATTAAGCCTTGACTATGGAAAACAGAGGCAGACACTATAACCATTGCTGCATTTACTATAAAGGCTATATTCATAGCAATTGCAACATCTATTTTTTCCATCTTCAAATGTCTTTTTTTATCTTCAAGGCTTGCAGCTTTAAGGTTTCTACTTTGAACTAATTCTGAGTGCAAATAAATAACATGAGGCATTACTGTTGCACCAAGCATTCCAACTGCTATTAGTACGGCTCCCCCATTAGGTAGTGATGGAATTATAGTATGAAGTGCAACAGAGGGCCAGGATGGCTTTGCTAAGAATAATTCGATTCCATAAGATATACTAATTATTGCAACTAAAATAGTAATAATAACCTCTATAACCCTTTGACCGTACTTTTGCATATAGGTTATTAAGAAGGTTATGACTGCAGTAAAAACCCCAGCTATTGGAAGAGGGATTCCAAATAATAAATAAAAGCCTAGTGCTCCACCTAAAAATTCTGCCATAGTAGTAGCCATAGCTGCAAGCTCAGCGATAATCCAAAAGGCCCAATTAAGCTTTTTTGAAAAAACTCTTTTGCACATCTGAGTTAGGTTTGCACCGGTAGCTATGCCTAGTTTAGCAGACATTATCTGTAAAAAAATTGCCATAAGGTTACTCCAAAGTACTACCCATACCAAATTATAATTAAAAGTTGAACCTCCACTAATATTAGTTGCAAAATTGCCGGGATCTATGTAGGCAACGCTAACTATAAAAGCGGGGCCTAAAAACTTTAATAAATTTCTAAATCTAATTCCTAATTTATTAGCTCCAAGGGTTAGCGGTCTCACTGGATATAGTTCGTTAGATTCTATTGCGATTTCATTTTTATTCACTTGTAACACACCTTTCCTTCCATTTGTATTAGCTGAATTTAAATAAGTTACTCAAAGTTAAATATTTTAGTTAAGGCTAAATTGTTGAGTCTAATATAAAATATGAATTTATAGATAAATGTGTTACAAAGTGTAATTATTTTGATTTATTAGGAATATAATTATTACTTCTATATTTATTCTTTGTATTAATAAAATCTCAATATTTACGATATATATAGTAGGATTTTAACTAAGATATCAATAATTTGTATAATAAATTGAAGAAATGTATATTTGATGAAGCACTGTAATTTAAATTATAAACACTTACGGAAGGATTTGGAGAATGTGGAGGCTAATGAGAAGGATAAGTTAGGAAAAGAATTTAAAAGTCTGATGGGAGAAGAAGAATTTGCTAGAATCATAGTAGACAATTCTAATATATTTATCAATGTTTGGACTGTTAATGGAATTCTTATTAAATTTAATAAATACTGTCAAAGAATAACTGGCTTTTCTGAAGAAGAGGTTTTAGGCACCAATTGGAAGGGTAGAATTGTTAGTAATGAAGTATGCCAGGATATAGATGAACTTTTTGATATGTACAAGGAAGGGAGGGTTCCTCCTACTATTGAGGGTGAAATTTTATGTAAGGATGGAAAGCATGTTAAGGTATTGTGGAATAACAGTTTAATTTTTGATAAAAATAATAACCCAAGGTACGGAATATCCCTAGGAATAGACATAACACAAACTAAAGACTTTGAACAAAGGCTGGGAGAGAGCTACAAAGAACTTGAAAAAATCTATAGTGAAAATAAAAAAGCAGAGGAAACCATCTATAAGCTGGCATATTATGATGTGCTAACTAAGCTTCCTAATAAGACCTTAGCTATGAAAGAGCTGGACTACAATATTAATGAAGCTAAAAAGAAAAATACGAAAGTGGGGCTATTGTCAATAGATTTAGATAATTTTAAAGACATAAATGATACCTTAGGGCATAATTTTGGAGACATAATACTAAAGCAGGTAGCAGATTTTATTATAAATTTAATTCCTAAAGATTACACTGTTGCTAGGCTTGGTGGTGATGAATTCCTGATAATAGCACCTAATATAAAAGATGCTTTTGAGTTAGAGCAATGTGCTTTAAGACTTAAGGCTGAATTTGAAAAGTCTTTTAATTTAAATTCAAGAGAAGTCTATATAACCTTTAGTATGGGGATATCCATATTTCCCAAAGATGCAGATGATAGACAAAGCCTTTATAAAATTGCAGATATAGCTATGTATCATGCAAAGAGACTGGGTAAGAATAACTATCAGTTTTATATAAAAGAGTTAAGTGATAATATTAAATATAAACTAGATTTGGAGAGAGATTTAAGGGAGGCTATAAAACGAGAGGAATTTGCAGTGTATTATCAGCCTCAATTTGATATAAAACAGGGAAAAATAACGGGAGTAGAAGCCTTAATTAGATGGAATCATCCTAAGAATGGATTTTTAGCACCTTCAGAGTTTATTCCTATAGCAGAGGCTACTGGACTTATAGTTCCAATTGGAGAATGGGTACTTTACATGGCTTGCCTTCAGCATAAAGAGTGGACTGAAAAGGGATATAAGGATATAAGAATGTCAGTAAATATATCTGCAAGACAGTTTGAACAAAAGAATTTTATAGAAAACCTGAAGGAAATACTAGAGGACACTGAAATGAACCCTTGTTTTTTAGAGGTAGAAATAACTGAGAGCATAGCATTAATGGATGTAGAATATACTATAACGATTTTAAACCAGCTTCAGGATATGGGAATAAAGGTTTCCCTTGATGATTTCGGTACAGGATATTCATCGCTTAATTACCTAAAAAGGCTTCCTATTGATACTATAAAGATAGATAAATCCTTTTTAGAGAATATAGCAATTGAAAAAAATGATACAATTTTGACTAAGACAGTAATAGAACTAGCAAGAAATCTTAAATTATATACTATTGCTGAGGGAGTTGAAACTGTTGATCAGTATAAATTTTTGAGAGATAATAGCTGTGATATGGTCCAAGGATATCTATTCAGCAAGCCTATGCCAAAGGATGAAATAGAAAAACTATTTTTCAGCGATTTCAATATTTAAAAAAGGTCAGTTGACCTTTTTTTATTTTTTTGATAACTATTGTAAAAAGAAATCGTATATAAGGTTAAGAATATATTAACTTAATTGTAAATAAATTTAAGTAATGCATATTAACTAATAAGTAAGAAGTAAGAAGTAAAAGGTAAGGGGGATTTATATGAAAGGTAAGGTAGTTTTAGGTATTGCATTAATGCTTACACTAGCATTTACGGGGTGCGCAAAAAAATCTGATATGGGTGCAACTCAAAGTGCAAATAAGTCGGCAATCACAAGCGAAACGAAAATGAGCAATAGTGGAGCCACAGGTAATGGCAATGCTAATTCTGATGCTGCTAAAAGTCAGTATTCAGTTGTGGAGCAAAAGAAAATAATTCAGCATTGCAATCTATATATTGTTGCAGATGATCTAAAGAAGCTTTCTTCAGAGCTTCATAGTAAATCTCAGCAGCTAGGAGGATATATAGAGAGTGAGGAGCTAATGGAGGAGAGAAGTTCTGCAAAAATTAGGATACCTGCAATTAAATTCGATGAGTTTATTAATTTTACAGAAAGTAGTTATGAGGTGAAAAATAAAAACATAACTACCGAAAATGTTACAGATGCTTATGTGGATAATGATGCAAGGCTTAAGAATTTAAGAGTACAGGAAGAACAGGTTTTAAATATAATGAAAAAGGCTAATACAGTAGATGAGGTATTAAAAATTCAGTCTGAACTTTATAAAATTAGAGGAGAGGCCGAAGCACTAGAAGCAAAAAAGAAGAACTGGGATAAAGAAGTTGATTATGCTACAATAACTATAAATATTGATAAAAAGAACATTGTTGTAGACAATAAAAAGAGTATTATTGGAGGAAAGGACTTTTTTAAAGCCTCTTCAAAGGGATTTAACAATACTTTAATTTCTTTGGTACTATTTATTCAAAAGCTTTTAATCTTTGTAATATCTAATATTATACCGATAGCAATATTAGCAGTTTTAGGTTTCTTTGGATTTAAACAATATAAAAAGTATAATAAGAGTAAATAAGTAATAATTGCGCAGACTTAAAGCTGCGCTTTTTATTTTATTAAATATAGATACTTGAGCTCTAAGACCTAGTGATAGAGTGGTATAAATATAGATAAAACTGGCAAATATACAGATGAGTGTAATTGTATAGTAAAGGAGAGAACTTTATGAAGGACAATAAGGAATATTCGGATTATGAATACAATAGTAGCGGAGATATGGAAATTGGCGAAGAACTTAGTAATCTAAAAGACCAATTGAGTGATATGCAGCAGATGCTTAGCGATCTTCAATCTGGTTCTGAGAGCCGAGGAAGTCAAGGAGGACAGAGAAGTCAAGGTGGCCAAGGTGGTCAAAAAAGTCAAAGCAGCCAGAATTCCTTCGGAGGTTATCAACAGCAAAGTAAGCAAGGCGGGCAGAATGGTCAAAATGGACAAAATGGACAGAGCATGCAGGATGCAGCTAAGCTTTTGCAGCAAATGCAGCAATTTAGAACTCAAGCCCAAGAGCAGCAGCAGCAAGCTGAGAAACAACTTGAGCAATCTATAGAACAGGCTATTGAAATGCTATCACAAGCAAGTCATCAAATTAAATCTAACCAGGCATTAACCCAGATGAATCAGCTTATGGATAGAGCACAGATGCAGTTAAGCCAAATGGCAGAAGGCAGTGAACAAAAGCAAAATTCTCAGAAGAAATCAAATGAAAAAAGTTAAATTAATAAAAAGGTAGTAACAAAACACTACCTTTTTTGTTATAATATACGAGAATTCAAGGATGCTAAAGGTGATAAAATGAGAAAGCTTAAAAGAGATTTTTATGTTAGAGATAGTGTTACTGTGGCAAGGGAACTTTTAGGAAAGTATTTAGTTCATGAAATAGATAACACAAGAATTATATCCAAATTTGTAGAAGTTGAAGCTTATATGGGACCAATGGATAAGGCTGCTCATTCCTATAATAATAGGCGTACAGAAAGAACTGAAGTTATGTTTGGGCCTGGAGGATTTGCTTATGTGTTTATTATCTATGGGATGTATAATTGTATGAATATAGTAACTGCCCACATAGGCCAGCCGCAAGCAGTACTTATCCGGGCGGTTGAACCAATAGAGCAATGTGAAATTATGTCACAATTTAGATATAAAAAACCTTTTAGTGAACTTAATAAAACAGCCGTTAAAGGTCTTACCAATGGCCCTGGCAAGCTATGTGATGCAATGGGCATTACAAGAGCACATAATGGACTGGATCTTTGCGGAAATGAACTTTATATTCTAGAGGACGAAAAGCCAGAAAGGATTGAAATAGTTACTTCTAAAAGGATAAATATAGATTATGCTGAAGAGGCAATAGATTATCCATGGAGATTTTATATTAAAGACAATAAATATGTGTCGAAAAAATAACGTGGAAAACTAAATTGTCATACCTGGAGTCAATTTATTGACAAAATTTTCATTGTGTGTGACAATTAATATGTATTTAGTTTAATGTTTTTTATTTGTAAATGTGTAAGTTTGTCAATATATAAGGAGGGCGGTTAGAGTATGGGATTTATTAAGGAAGTGCTCGATAAGGAAATAACTAAAAAGATACTTGTATTAGTAGCTTTAGGCATAATACTATATGCAACAAAAGGATTGATTAATTTATTCCTTCTAACCTTCTTATTTACATATATTATGTATAGTTTTAATAAATTTATCATTTCAAAGACAGAAAAGTATTTTCACATTAACAATGTAGTTTTAACTATAATAATGTATCTAATCTTTGGTGTGCTTATAACCTTCTTTATATATAAATATATACCTGTGGTAATAAATCAAACTATAGTTATAATAAATCAAATTTCAACCTTTGATTTGAATACAAATTTGCCTATTCAGCAATATTTAATGCCTATATTTGATCAAGTTGATGTTTCTGGATATACAAAAAATGCTGTGAACTATCTTTTTCAGCTAGCAGCTAATATAGGAAAGGGTAGTATAAGTGTATTCATGGCTTTTATGCTTAGCCTATTTTTTATGCTAGAGAAGGATAAAATTGCAGAGTTCTCAAGGAGATTTAGAAAAAGCAGAATTGCAGGCTTCTATTATTATCTAGAAGGCTTTGGTAAAAGCTTCGTAAATTCCTTTGGAAAGGTACTTCAAGCACAAATTTTAATAGCGTTGACTAATACCGTACTTTCTATCATAGCTCTTTCCATTATGCACTTTAGACAGCTTTTAGGGCTCGGACTGATGGTTTTTATTTTAAGTTTGATACCAGTTGCTGGGGTTATAATTTCCCTTATACCACTCTGCATAATTGCTTTTAACATGGGAGGAATACCTAAAGTAGTATATGTTGTTATAATGGTTGTTGTATTACATGGACTTGAAAGCTATGTATTGAATCCTAAATTTATGGCTGATAAAACAGAGCTGCCCGTATTTTTAATTTTCCTTATATTGATAATTTCTGAGTACTTAATGGGAACCTGGGGGTTATTAATAGGAATACCAATGTTTATTTTCATACTAGATTTACTAAATGTAAAAGTAGCTGATAAGTGATGATGAAATAATTGAATTATAAATTTTTGTTATAGCTAAAGGTGTTCAAAATAATTTGAACACCTTTATTTTATTAATATTTACTATTTTAAAAGGCATATACTTTGTGAAGATATTCCTTCGCCCCTGCCTGTAAAACCAAGACCTTCTTCAGTAGTGGCTTTTACATTAATCCTATCTTCTTCAACATTTAAAGCCTCTGCTATGTTTTTAATCATGTTACTAATGTGAGGAGCCATTTTTGGCTTTTGAGCTATTATAGTAGAGTCAATGTTCTCTATTTCATAGCCTTTTTCCTTTATAAGCTTTCCTACCTCTTTTAGAAGCAAAATGCTAGAAATTCCTTTAAATCTTTCATCAGTATCTGGGAAGTGTTTGCCTATATCTCCAAGAGCTGCTGCACCTAAAATGCTATCCATAATTGCGTGCAATAGAACATCTGCGTCAGAGTGTCCAAGTAGTCCTTTTTCATAAGAAATTTCCACACCGCCAATAATAAGTTTTCTTCCTTCAACTAGTTTATGTACATCATATCCCATGCCTATTCTCATATAATTTTTTCCTCCTTATCCCTGGTCACGCTGGGTAAAATATTTAGATAATTTTAACATAAAATAAAAATTAAATAAATACAAGGAATGGAAAATTAAAGGCCTTAGAAGGATTTTACATTTGATTATAGAAGTATTATGTAGATATGAGCATTATTACCGATACTGGTAGGTATATCTGTATTAAATGTTTATAAAGGAGGCAGATTGCCTTATGAATATTAAATTCAAAGCTTTTATTGATGATGAACAAGTTATTGAAGTATTCAGTATAGGGGGACTATTACTTTTAATATTATTGTTATATTTTATGAGTCTTAAAAACTTTAATTTATTTTGTAATGCATCAGAGCTTATAAATATTACTTGTGGAGTTAGTATTTATGCAGTGTCAAAAAATACCTATAAGTTTTCCAAAAGCGGTTATTTTTTGTTCTTAGGAATTAGTTTTCTTTTCATTAGTTCTTTCAATTTGTTTCATATAAGTTATTATGGAGTTTCCATGGGTGGAAATTTTAGAGTTAGCAACCTATTAGAACAAAAAGATACAGTAAGCTCATTTTTACAGGCTGCTGCAGTGATATATTCATTTAGGTATGTTAAAAAACCTTTGAATCCTATGACTACTTTTTTGGCCTATTTATTAATGGCAATATTAATATTTTTTGGTGTCTTTTATTTTAATGCAGTTCCAACATGTTATGGAAGCTATGGACCTACCATATTTAAGAAGGTGGTGGAGGCAATTAACATTGTACTTTTAGCTTCCTCAGGGATCTTTTTAAAATTTAATAAAAGAGAATTTAATAGAGAAACTATGCTATTTTTAATTTTGAGTATTATAAGCATGGTTATATCTCAGGCTTTTTTAATATCTAGTATTAAAAAACCAGGATTTATGTATACTATAGGACATTTAATGAAAGTAGTATCAATTATGTTAATTTATAAGGCAGTAATACAAAGCAACCTAACTAATCCGTATAAGTCCATGTTTTCCAAGCTTAAAGAGGCTAAGGAAAAGCTTGAATATAAGACAAATGAGCTAGTAGAGATTAATGAAAAACTAAACAAAGAGAATGAAGAATTTAAAATAATGCAGCAGGATCTAAAGGAAAGTAAAAAAAATTATCTTCAGCTCATTGACTTTCTACCTTATGCTATAATTACTCATCGAAATGGAAAGATATTATTCTTAAATAATGCGGCATTAACTATGTTTAAGGCTAATGATTATAAGGATATGATAGGCAGAGAAATACTTGATTTTGTACATTCTGAAGAAAGAAAAGTATCAAAAACCAGAATTACAAAGACTTATAATGGTATGGATACTGAGCTTTTAGAGAGAAGAATGATTGATATTAATGGTGAGGTTTTATATGTAGAAACAAAAGCTGTTCCATATGTGCATAAAGGTCTTCCAGCTGCTTTAGTTGTTATTGGTGATGTTTCTGAGCGTAGGAGGGCTGAAGAAAAGGATAAAATGCTGAAAGAAGCAATTGAATACGATAGGATAAAAACAGAGTTCTTCGCTAATATATCTCATGAACTTAGGACACCTTTAAATGTTATTTTTGGAGCAGTACAGCTCGTGGAATTATATGCTGAAAATGATGCAATGGTGGACAATATAGATAAAGTTAAGGGATATATAACAAATATGAAGCAGAATTCTTATAGAATGCTCAGGTTAATAAACAATCTAATAGATATGACTAAAATAGATTCAGGGTATCTAAAAATAAATAAGCAAAACCATAATATTATAAGTATTATAGAGGATATTACACTGTCTGTAGCTCAGTACATTGAAAGTAAGGGGTTAAATATTATTTTTGATACAGATGTGGAAGAAAAGATTGTAGCTTGTGATGCAGATGTAATTGAAAGAGTTATGCTAAATTTATTATCCAATGCTATTAAATTCACTAGTGAGGGTGGACAGATTTTTGTGAATATAGAAGATAGGGGAGGTTATATTGATATATTTGTTAAGGACACTGGAATAGGAATAACTGAGGATAAACTAGCTATTATTTTTGAGAGATTTAGACAAGTAGATAAATCGCTGGCAAGAAATAATGAAGGCAGTGGTATTGGATTAAGTCTTGTAAAATCATTAGTAGAAATACATGGTGGCCAGATTAATGTCTCAAGTGAATATGGCAAAGGTACGGAATTTGTTATAAGCTTGCCTGCATATAATTTAGCAGAGGATGAAGTGGCAGCAGATTATGATTTGCCTCAAGGAAATGTTGAAAGAATAAATATTGAGTTCTCGGATATTTATTCATAATAGGAGGGAAAAACTTGATTGAAATAATGAATTTAAGTAAGAACTTTAAAAACATAAAAGCTGTGGACAATATAAGCTTTAAGGTTAATAATGGTGAAATTGTAGGCCTGCTTGGAGAAAATGGTGCGGGAAAAACTACAACTCTTAGGATGCTTGCTACAATGTTGAAGCCTACTGATGGTACAGCAGTACTAAACGGTCACGATATAATTAAAGATCAAGCAAAGGTAAGAGGAGAAGTAGGAATACTATTTGGAGGAGAAGTTGGGCTATACGATAGGCTTACAGCTAGAGAAAATATAAAGTATTTTGCTCAGCTTAATGGCATGTCCTTGGAACAAACAAATAACAGCATTAGCTATTTAGTTAAAATGCTTAATATGGAAGAATACATAGATAGAAGAGTTGGAAAGTTTTCTAGAGGCATGAAGCAGAAGGTAGCTATTGCTAGGTCTATTGTGCATGAGCCGTCAATTATGCTATTTGATGAGCCTACTATTGGACTGGATGTAACTGCTGCTAAAATTGTGCAGGATTTTATTTTAAACTGCAAGAGTCAAAATAAGGCTATAGTTTTTTCAAGCCATACCATGCAAGAGGTAGAAAAGCTCTGTGACAGGATTGTTATAATTAATAAAGGAAAGATAATAGAAGAAGGTACAATAGAACAGCTTAAGGGTAAATATAACAATAATGACATGGAAGAAATTTTTATGAAGCTGGTAGGGGGTGAAAGTGTTGTCAAGTAATATAGTATTATTAGTATTAAAAAAAGAACTTAAAGATATGTTTAGAGATAAGAAGACGTTAATTGTAGGAATTTTAATACCTCTTATTATATTTCCAATAATGTTTGGAGTAATGGGAAAAGTAATGGATAAGAGTACAAAACAAGTAGAGGAGAGTGTAAAGGTAGCTATAACAGATGCTGACAATAGCTCTTTAGGCGAGTTTATAAAAAGTCAGAAGAATATTAAGCTTATTAAATCTGATAATTTTGATAAGGACATAAAGGATGGAAAGATACAAGTAGCTATAGAAATACCTAATGGATTTCAGGAGAATATAGGAAAAGAAGCGCTATCAACTATAAAGTTGACCTATGACAATGTTAGTCAGCAGTCTTCAATGGCATTAAGCATAGTAAAATCATATGTAGATGCCTATTCTAATGGTGTGGTGGCTAAGAGATTAGAGCAGAGGAATATTGATCCTATGCTTCTAAAGCCAATAGAGATAAAAGAAGTTACTTCTGTAAAAGAGGAAAGCTCTATTAGTACCTTTATGCTTTCACTTATGCTTCCATTACTTCTTGTGCTCTATAGTGCATTAGGACCCATAGCTTCAGCAACGGATCTTGGAGCAGGTGAAAAGGAAAGAGGTACCTTGGAACCTTTATTAACCACACAGGCTGGGAGAATGTCCATACTTTGGGGTAAGCTTCTTGCTATTACTGTTATGGGCTTTTTAACTGTAGCTGCTTCGCTTATGGGATTATTTTTATCCATGCAGCAAAAGGATGGTATGTTTAAGGGGGTAAGCACTGCAGGGTTAAATTTAGGTGTTTCTTCACTACTATTAATGGGTATTGTATCAGTACTAACTACAATGGCTTTTGCAGCTTTATCCTTAGCTATAAGCATATATGCTAGATCTTTTAAAGAGGCACAAACCTATATGACTCCTTTAACTATAATTGTAATGATTCCAGCCTATGCTGCATATATGGTTGATCCTAAAAATATTGGAGGACTATATTTTCATATACCTGTGACTAACGTAACTTGTTTAATAAAGGAACTGCTGGTGGGGGTTTATAACTATAATCATATCTTTATAACCTTTGGCTGGATTGCTTTATATATATTGATTTCCATACTATTTGCAAGATTTATGTTTAGCAGAGAATCAGTAATTTTTAGAACATAATAATAAAAATAAATACAATTAACATATCAATACTAAATATAAATTAAGCTCTCAATAAGTATATATAATACTATTTGAGAGCTTAATTTATTAAATAATATTTATGCATTTATTCTACGTACTCCTATCATATAGTTTTATGTGCTTTAGTAAGTACTTTTTTTGAAGCTTGTTTTGATGAATTATAAATAGGACTTTTGAAGAAAGAAATTATAGATGAGAAAAGCCCTTGAGATGGCCCTTTTCTTCTTTTTTTAGCTGAAAAATCTACCCATATAACATTATCTTTCATAATATCGCCTCCCGATTAAAATACCCAAAGACAGTATATAGTAATATTTAGTAATTTATCTTCTTAACATAATAATATCACAATTTTGTAAAAATGTTAAGAATATTCCGAATTAAGAAGGAAATAACTGTATATTATTTTAATACAGCTATCTTCAATTTTTAACATATTGTTACAAAGTTAATCATATAGTACAATTACAAAAATTAGTATATTTATGGTATAATAAATATCAGGGTAAAACTAGGGGGGATATATATGAAAAAGAAAATAATTGGTATTGCTATGATTGTTGTAGGAATTACAATAATAGGCACTGCATTCTTTATGCGATATAGCGCCGAAAGAAAGCAAAAATCAATGATTGATGCATTTGAAAAAACCTTGGAAAATGTTGATAAAGGAGCAGATTCAAATAATAAAAATGAAAATAGTCCTTCTCAAAAACCGCCCGAGGATGTTAAAGGCGCAATTGGCATTATGAGGATTCCGAAGATAGACTTAAAGGTGGCAATTGGAGAAGGTGTTGATAATGAAACTTTAAAATTTACAGTAGGCCATTTTGAAGGAACTGCTATGCCTGGAGAAAAGGGTAATTTTTGCGTAGCAGGACATAGAAGCTATACTTACAGTGAATATTTTAATAGATTAGATGAAGTTAAAAATGGCGATGAAATAATAGTTCAAACTAAAAAAGGTGAATTTAAGTATAAAGTATATGATACTAAGGTAGTAGAGCCTTCCGAGGTTTCTGTGCTAGACCCTACAAAGGATTCAACACTAACGCTAGTAACTTGTACTCCAGTTAGGGTTGCTACTCATAGGCTTATAGTAAAAGCAAGGTTAGTTACATAAATAGGTAATAGGTAATAGGTAATAGGTAATAGGTAATAGGTAATAGGTAATAGTGAAAAAAGACGGAATTTTGCCCAAGGGCAAAATTCCGTCTTTACTTCTTACTTTATATGCATCTATGAATTAAGTTCGCTGAGGAAATTAAAGTATATCCACATGTTGTCCACAACTTTGTGGATAATGTGTACAAAAATCAAGACTTTTTTTCTTTTTCAATAAAAAATACATCGATTTTTAGATGTTACATTTTAAAGGTTATTGTAATATATTGAATTATTATAGAAATTAACAAAAATATCACAAGTTATGCACAAGGAAAATGTGGACAATGTTTATAACTTTTATAGTTGTCCACAACTATGCAAAAGTTTTTTTGTATAAAGCAATAAATAATGGGTATTATATGGCAGAGTTGGTGTATAAAATATTAAATAAATTCATGATAAATATACATAGAACTTTATAATAGCATTATAACATCAAGAACAAGCTTAATAGTGAAATTTAGTATTCATGCTATGAAATAGAGAATTCATAAACAATAGCGGATATTTAGGCTTTTATTACATTATTATGGAAACTTATAACTACTAATAGATAGTTATCCACAGGAAGTAATGACTGATTAATACAAAATGATTTAAAAGTTTCAAATTAGAAAAAATAAGAATAAAAAATGTTATAAATATTTGCAATTTTTAAATAATATGATATAATAAATTCAGCACAAAATAATATTGCATTGGGGGTTGTTTTTTTATGAAAAAGATTTTAACTGCTATTTTAGCACTAACATTAGCACTATCATTAGCTGCTTGTTCTCAAAAGGATCAAAAAGAAGCTTCAGCTAATAATACTCAAAAGCAAGAATCAAAGGCTGATGAATTCAAGCCAAAGGATGTAGCTGCATTTACTGATATATTGGACAACTTAGGAAATAAGGATTATTACTATCTGGAAACAACAGGAAATACTCTTAAGATATTAGACAAAGCTAAATTTAAGGCATATCAGGATAAAGCAAAAGCAATTACTGAAAAGGCTATGGCAGATCAAAAGGTTGATATGAAGAATGCCAAAGTTTATACATATCATAGAAATGTAAATGGTGATAAAGCTGAAAAAGATTTTGTTGTAGTTTATGATGCAAATAAGGTACCAACAGATTTATATGAAGTAAATATGACAGTTAATGATAAGGATGAGCCAACTTTCAAAGATGCAAAGAAAGTTGACAAGGCTGTAGATGATAACTTCAAAAAGTTTTTTAAAGGTGAAGTAAAATAATTAAATAAAGGGTTTTGTGCTAGCTCAGAGTCTTGCAAGTTGCAAGACTCTTTTTAATAATCATTATTAGCTAAAAATAACAAGTTGTCCACATGCATATTGTTGATAATGTGCATAACTTATAGGATTTACTAATAAACATTGATATTTTGCTGATTAAAAGTTGAATTTTATTCACATACTAGCTGTGAATAAAATTTTTTGTTTGTGGAAAAGTTTCATTTTTTTTATATACTTTAATAAATTTTATATTATAATTGTAGTTGAGTGATTATTGAAAGGCAGAAGGGAAGAAATGAATATGAGGAAAACTAAAAAGAGTATAGCAATCATATTAGGAATATTAATACTAGTGGCTGCATCTGTTACAACAGGTTATATGATTCAAGTGAGAACCTCAGAAAAGCAAAGCAAGTCAGTTTCAGCATATAAGGGAATGAAAAATGCTAGCTCACAGAGTAAAGTAGAACAAAGGCCGGAATCAGCTGTGAATAATGAAACCATAGAACAGGAACAGCCTGCCAAAACCCTAGTGAGAGAGTTTAAAGATGGACCATTAAAGTATAATGACAAAGGTGTGCCAATACTTTATTATCATTCTATAGATTATGAAAAGGGAAATGAATTAAGGCTTCCCAAAGAAAAGTTTAGGGAGCAAATGCAATATTTAAAAGCTAACAATTATACAACTTTAACTTTGGGTGAACTTTATGAGTTTATTCAAAATAATAAACCTATACCAGAAAAGTCAGTGGTAATTACTTTTGATGATGGATATGAAGACAATTATACTAATGCATTCCCAATACTAAAGGATTTTGGCTTCAAGGCTGCTGTTTTTATGATTTCCAGTAATGTGGATAACACTCAATTCAAGGTGCTTAAATCAACAGAATTGAAAGAGATGGAGGAAAATGGCGTTGAAATAGAGAGTCATACCGTCAATCATGATAAGCTTAGCGAGTTAAGTTATAATGACCAGCTAAAGACGCTAAAGGATTCTAAGGAGTTTTTAGGAAAAGTCTTAAATAAAAAAATCGATTATATTTGTTATCCATACGGCATGTTTAATAAGGATACAATAAAGGCATCAAAAGAGGCTGGATATATTATGGGATTTACTACTGTTGGAGGCTGGGCAGATAAAAATGATGGTATATATACCTTAAATAGAGTTTATGTAAGTGCTTTTGATAGTATGGAGAAGTTTAAGCGTTCGCTGACAAACCCTAATTATGATAGAAAATAAAGTTAGAAGCTTCTAGAGATTTCTAGAAGCTTCTTTTGTTTTTATTGAATCAGATATTAAATTATCTATTGTCTTTAGTTCTTCTACTGTAAGGTATCTCCATTTGCCTATAGCCAAATCCTCTAACTTTACATTCATTATTCTAATCCTTTGAAGTTTTAAAACATTGTAACCAAAATATTCACTCATGCGCCTAATTTGCCTATTAAGTCCTTGAGTTAGAATAATTCTAAAAACATATTTGCCCTCTTTTTTTACATAGCAGGGCTTTGTAACTGTATCAAGAATAGGAACTCCATTTGACATTCCATTTATAAACTCTGAAGTAATTGGCTTATCCACGGTTACTATGTATTCTTTATCATGGTTGTTGCCAGCTCTTAGAATCTTATTAACTATATCGCCATCGTTTGTTAGAAAAATAAGGCCCTCTGAGTTTTTATCAAGTCTTCCAATTGGAAAAATTCTTTTAGGATAATTTATAAAATCTACAATGTTGCCTTTAATCCTCTTGTCAGTGGTACAGGTTATGCCTACGGGCTTATTTAATGCTATATATACAAGCTCTTCTTTTTTGCTAAGGAGCTTACCATCAAGTCTTATTTCATCTCCAGGCTTTATTTTAGTACCTTGCTCAGCTTTAACGCCATTTATAGTTACTCTGCCTTGCTCTATAAGTTTATCGGCTTCTCTTCTTGAACAAATACCCTTTTCACTTATAAATTTATTTATCCTAGTTTCTTCACCTTTCTCTAAATGTTTAATAATATTTTGAGCTGGTTTTTTTTCTTTCGGTTTTCGTTTGTTCTCCATACTATATTCTCCATTCCCTAATTAATTTCCAGTAAGTATTGAAAGTATACGTAATTTGTAGATATTCATAAATAAACGCTATAATAATATTATTGTATAAAATTATCGGGATTAATCCAAGATATATTTAAGTTGACATTTCTAAGCTAAAAAGCATAAAATATAATCAAAGGATACCACATACGGGTATAAGGAGGTAATATAATGAAAAATGTTATAGTATATACATCAAATACATGCACATATTGTTCAGCTGCAAAGGAATACCTAAATGAAAAGGGAGTAAACTTTGAAGAGAGAAATGTAAAGGAACCACAATATAGAAAAGAACTTATGGCGATGGGCTATATGAGTGTACCAGTAATTAAAATTGAAGACGAAGTAATATTAGGCTTTGATAGAGACAAAATAAATACTTCTTTAGGATTATAATATGCATCAGGTTGCTAGAGAAATTCTAGCAACCTTTTTTTATGGAAAAAGATAGTCTGAACAAAAGTTCAGACTAATTTTTATCCTTAACCTTATTATTTTTGTTTTTTCCATTATTTGAATGGTCACTACTTTTATTTGAAGCATTACTATTATTATTTCCATTTGAGATTGAAGTACTATCTATTTTTTTTTCAGTATCAGCGTTTTTTTTATCCTCTGATTTTTCACCACCATTATTTCCATTGGATTTACCATTAGAAACTGAGGAGGAGTTTTTACTTGATGAATTTTGATTGTCTGTAGAATCTTTTTTATTATTAGCATTATTATTTATGGAATTACCAACGGATGAATTATTTTTGTTTTGTTTGTCATCGCTATTTTGCTTATTTTCACTATTTTGCTTTGATGAGGAGTTATTGTTTTTTGAGTTTTCTGTAGAAGCATTTTTAACAGTGGACTTTAATTCTTTTCCATTGGAATTGATCATAAGCTTAACTCCACTTTCACCCATAAACTTTTCAAAGCTATCTAAATTAAGATCTTTATCATTTTTGCTATCTATATATAGCGTAACGGCCTTGTCTGATTTAACATAATTCTCATTTATAAAATTCTCTTTTTTTGCTTCATCTACAATGGTTTCAAGACCTTCATTAACAGATTTGTTTTTTAATTTAATTTCTTTTAGTACTGTTTCTCCATCATCATTTAATGGTGAACTATCTATAATTCTATTGAACATATTAAGCTTTAACATTATTGAAGGATTTATTTCTACTATAACAGATGAGGTGGGAGTATAATATGCGAAGGCTGTACCGCTAAATAGTAACATAAAAGCTAATGAGGCAGCCACAATTGGGAGCTTAGGAATAGTAAAGTCCTTTGCAAGTTCCCCAGAAAAGGTTTCTCCAACCTTAGGTATAGTATCTTTTATCCTTACTTTTACAAATTCTCCACTAGGTGTAACCATATTCGCTTTTTTCTTATTAATACTTAATACTAAACCTGTCTTAAGCATTTTTTTCACCTACTTTTATATTTAGATAAGATTTAATATATGGATAATCTTCACTTGATAAAATAATTATTAGTGTGAGAATATATCTTCTCCACTTTTCTACAAATTTTCTATTAGTACCAGTAAGCAAGCATATCTCTTTAACAGGCAGCAGTTTTTTTTCCTTTATCTGCCTCAGGATAGTTTCTTCTCTAATACAGCTCATGGCTAGATTTAATAGTGAATCTCTTGTATCCTTGTGCGATGGTGATGAATTAGCTAGGACATCAAAATCCAATTTATATATTGCAAGTTCGATTGATAATAATGATATTTCTTCGATTCTATTCTTATTTTCAGATTCAATCTGATATTGAGTTAAGGAGTTTTTTATGTCTATATACTGCAGTTCCTCATCTTCATCACTTTCGAAAGCTAAATAGGGGTTATTTTTTGCTTTTCTAAAATGGTCCACTAAAGAATTTCTTATTATAACTTTAGCGAAACTATAAAACTCACCCTTCTCTTCATTATAGCTATCACAAGCCTTATTAAAGGCTACAAGCGCGACACTTAGTTCGTCATCATTCTTCCAATCTAATTTTCTTTTGCATATCTTATAGGCTGTATTATATATAAAAAGCTTACTATCTTCTATAAATCTATTCCTGTTTACTGGAGAAAGTAGTTCTAGTTTCAACATTACCACCCCATATCTCTTTATACGTTGATTATCGCCAATTTTAGAGGGGTTGTAAATAGTAATTTTAGGATTTGTTGTATTTTTATTGAGGAAAGCATATAAAGTTATTGTATAATTTATGCTAGATAAGTCTTATAATCTAAATATAAGTTACATGCTAGGAGGATAAGAAATGCAGATTGATGGCAGGGAATACGAAGATGTAAAAGGTATTGTAATAAATAACACAATAGAATATGTAAAAGCTAAGCTTGAGGGAGAAGGTTCTGGCCATGATTGGTGGCATGTTTATAGAGTATGGAAGAATTCCATTTTAATTTCTGAAAATGAAAAGGTAGACATGTACATAGTGGAGCTGGCTGCTTTACTGCATGATATAGGCGATTGGAAGTTTTATAATGGAGATGAAACAGTTGGACCTAGGCTAGCAAGGGAATGGCTTAACAAAAATGGAGTGGATGAAAGCATAGTGCAGCAGGTATCAAATATAATAGGAAAAATGTCCTATAAAGGAAAAGGCGTGAAATCTGAAATGGACACCATTGAAGGTATGGTTGTACAAGATGCCGATAGACTGGATGCAATAGGGGCTATCGGTATAGCAAGAGCTTTTGCCTATGGTGGAAGTAAAGGCAGAGAAATGTATAATCCCAATAGAAAGCCAGAGTACCATGAAACCTTTGAACAATATAAAAGCAGTACTGGCACAACTATTAATCACTTTTATGAAAAACTTCTTTTACTAAAGGATTTAATGAACACTAATACTGCTAAAAAAATTGCAGCAGAAAGACATGAATTCATGGAAAACTTTTTAGAACAGTTTTATGGGGAATGGAGTGGTAGATAGATATGGCAAAAGTATATTTTAAAGCAATTGACTCATATTTAAAAACAGAAGAAATAAATGCCTCAGCAGTAGATATGTTAAGACTAATAGAGGAAAAGGAAAACTATAAGCTTAATAAATATGTGCCTTTAAAGGTACATCTAGGTGAAAAGGGAAATACAACCTTTATTCATCCAAGAAACTTTGAGGGAATTATTGAATATTTAAAACAAAAGGGCATTGATACAGCTTTTATAGAAACCAATGTGCTCTATAAAGGACAAAGAAACACAGTAACCAATCACCTTAAGGTAGCTGAGGAGCATGGTTTTACAAGAATTCCGGTAATTATAGCCGATGGCGAGGCAGGTGAAGACTACGAGCTTGTAGAAATAAACAAGAAAAACTTTGATAAGTGTAAGATTGCTAGAACTATTGCTGCTGAAGAACAGCTTATTGTACTAAGTCACTTTAAAGGGCATGCATTAGCGGGCTATGGTGGAGCTATAAAGCAGCTGGGAATGGGCTTTGCCTCAAAGGGTGGAAAGCTGGCTCAGCATGCAAATTCAATACCTAAAATAAATAGTTTGAAATGCAAGGCTTGTAAGGCTTGTGCTATGAAGTGTCCGGAAAATGCTATTATTGTGGATAAAAAAGCAAAGATAGATAAAAACAAATGCGTTGGTTGTGCTTCTTGTATGGCATCTTGTCCACACAATGCTATAACTAACAGCTGGTTAGCATCTTTAAGTAGGTCCTTTAATGAGAGATTAGCAGAATATGCTTATGCTGCAGCAAAAGATAAAAGACACATTTATATAAGTTTTGCTTTTAATATTACAAAAAACTGTGACTGTGAGGGTCATCCAATGAAAATAATAGCGAAGGATTTAGGAATATTTGCTTCAACTGATCCTGTGGCAATTGATAAGGCTTGCCTTGATGTCCTTGATAAAAATGAAGGCAGGACAGTATTTAAGAGAGGACGTTATACTCTTGAGTATGCTGAAAAAATTGGTCTTGGCAGCAAGTCTTATGAATTAATAGAAATATAGTATAAATTAAAGCAGAGAAATTAATTTCTCTGCTTTAATTTATACTATTCAAGTATTCCTTCATCCTTTAATATGGATTCAAGCTTTTGCAACTTATCAGATAGAAAAACAAACTTTTCTTTTATCTCTTCTTTAGATAAATCCTTGTTTTCTATTTCTTTTTCCATTTCTTCGATAGCAGTTATTGCTTCTTCAATGTCTTGCTGAGCTGCTTTTAAATTGCTTTCTTTCATCCTAAGTACTCCTTTAATTTAAGTTTCTTTTTATCTTTTTTAAATTTTTATCTTCTATAAAAGGTGCGCAGAATTCAAAGACTTTTTCATGCCCACAATTGCAACAAGAACATTGACAGATATCATAGGGAACATCATCAATAAGAACTATTTCTAAATCTTCAGCCTGGTAGTCCCCGCCACATACTTCGCAAGGAGTAAGATTGATAACTTCATACTCGCTTTCGATGTACTTCATTATATCCCTTAAGGTCATATTTTTCCTCCATTTTATTAGAAATATACATTTTATAAATATGGTATCACTATAAAAATTTAATTGCAATACAAAAGGAGAATTTATCATATATATAAAATGGATAAGACAAGCTGTTTGAGATCTATAGAATTTTAGACAAAATTATTTTACTGAGTTTGAAAATAAGGTTTAAGGAGAGTATGAGATGATTAATGTAATTTGGTTTTTTATTCTTGTAATTGGTATAGGATTTGGACTAGCTACTGGCAGAGGAGAAATTGTATCCAAAGCTGTAATAAGCTCCACTGGATCTACAGTTCAGCTAGCTATAAGTCTGGCTGGACTTATGAGTCTTTGGTGCGGAGTTATGAAAATCGCTGAAAAAAGCGGTCTTACTGATAAATTAGCAAAGCTTCTAAAGCCTATTTTAAAAAAGATATTTAAAGGAGCAGCTAAGGATGAAAAGGCTTTAGGTGCTATTGTGATGAATCTTACAGCTAACATGATGGGGCTGTCCAATGCTGCTACTCCTTTTGGCTTAAAAGCAATGGAAGAACTCCAAAGATTAAATCCTAATAAGGATACAGCTAGTAATGACATGTCTTTGTTTCTAGTTCTAAATGCAGCTTGTATTCAATTACTTCCAACAACAATAATATCTATAAGAGCTGCTAACGGTTCTAGTAATCCAGGAGAAATAATAATTCCTGCGATACTAGCGAGTACTATAGCAGCAGTAATGGGTGTAGTTTACTGCAAAATTCTTGAAAAGTATTTTTAGAGGTGGGGGAACAGGTATGAAATATGTTATAGCTTCAATAATTTCAATTATAATTTTGTTAATCGTTATGTATGGATATATTAAGGGTGTAAAGGTATATGAATGCTTTGTTGAAGGGGCAAAGGATGGGTTAACCATATGCCTTAGAATTTTCCCCTATCTTCTTGCCATGATAATGGCTGTTACTGTATTTAGAGAAGCAAGGGCAATGGATTATTTTACTGCTATAGTAAAGCCTGTAGCTTCGCTTATAGGGCTTCCAGCTGAGGTTGTGCCTCTTGCGCTTATTAAACCTCTTTCGGGCAGTGGAGCATTAGGAGTGTTTACAGATATACTTACAAGGTATGGTGCAGATAGTCAGATAGGAAGAATTTCCTCAGTGCTAATGGGAACTACAGAAACCATTTTCTATACACTAACAGTATATTTTGGTGCAGTAAATATTAAAAAAATAAGGCATACCTTATGGGCAGCTGTAATGGCAGATATAACAGCTTTAATTGCAGCAGTCACCTTGGTTAGATTGATGTTTTAACTTATAAATTAAAAACTAGAGAGAAAACAAGAAAAAAGAAGATAGTTACAGATAGTATTATAAGTAATGAAGAAATACGTTAAAAGTAATAACAAATAACTCTTTATAGGGAAAATATAAACTTGATAATGGGGGTATCGAATTATATAATAAGTATGTGCTTACAAGATATGCCAGATTAGGAATTATAGAAATAAAGGGATGGAGGAAAAAAGTATATGAGACCCCATAATCATGAGGAAGTAACAATTGACTCTAAAGCTATAAAGCCGGAGGAAGGAAATAAGGGCCTAGGAATGGGATTGTGTTTTGGTGCTGGTATAGGAATTGTACTAGGGGCAATAATTAGTAATGTTATGTTAGGAATGACTATAGGAGCTATTATTGGAGTAGTAGCAGGATGCTTTTATGATTCTACAAAAAATAAAAAGGGAAAAGATAAAGTTTTATAAAGTTATTTACATTATTAGTATATTTTGATAAATTAAATATAAATAAAATATAAAAATTATAATTAATGGGGGATAAAAATGATAGAAATAACAGGCGTCAATAAAAGCTATAATGGAACTGTAAAAGCTGTAGATCAGTTAAATCTAGAAATACCTGATGGAATGGTATTCGGCTTTCTAGGACCAAATGGTGCTGGAAAAAGTACCACAATAAAGATGATTACAGGAGTATTGGATTCTGATAGTGGTGATATTACTATAAATGGAACCAGCATAAAAAAGAACCCACTAGAGGCAAAAAAGCAATTTGGATATGTACCAGATAATCCAGATATGTTTTTGAGATTAAAGGGACTTGAATACTTGAATTTTATGGCTGATATATATGATGTTCCAAAGAGCGTTAGAAAAGAGAAAATTGAAAATCTTGCAAAGAGATTTGAGATGTCCACTGCTCTTGGAGATAAGATTCAAAGCTATTCTCATGGTATGAGACAAAAGATAGTTTTGATGGGAGCATTAATTCATGATCCATCAGTTTGGATTTTAGATGAGCCTATGACTGGACTAGACCCAAAGGCATCCTTTACACTTAAGGAAATGATGAGAGAGCATGCCAGCAGCGGAAAAACCGTATTCTTCTCAACACACGTTTTAGAGGTGGCTGAAAAGATTTGCGATATGGTTGCAATTATAAATAAAGGTAAAATTTCATTCTGTGGGACTTTCGAAGAAATGAGGGAGCATTTCAAGTCCCATGAGTCCTTAGAACAGATATTCTTGGAGATTACAGAAAATGAGTAAATTTATAACCTTAGTAAGGGTTTTATTTAAAAATAATGGCAGCTCAATGGTGCAGGATGGAAAAAAGAAACTCCCAAAAACTATTGCAATGATAGTATTGCTTATAGTTTCCTTTCTGCCACTAGTTGGAATGTTTGTGGCTGGATCAGCAGGTGCATATGATTTACTAGCAAAGGTTAATCAGCAAGGAGTAATTTTAAGCTTTGGTATATCAGCAGCTTGTGTACTTATCTTAGTATTTGGTATTTTTTATGTTATGTCTACTTTTTACTTCTCAATGGATATTGAAAAGCTTCTTCCACTTCCATTAAAACCATCAACAATAATGGGAGCGAAGTTTACAGTAGTTATGATCTATGAATACCTAACTGAACTTATTTTAGTTCTTCCTATTCTAATAACCTATGGAGTAAAGAGTTCAGCAGGTATAGTTTACTATATATATGGAATAATTATTTTTCTAACAATACCTATTATTCCACTAGTAATAGCTGCATTTATTAATATGATAATCATGAGATTTACCAATATAGGAAAAAATAAAGATAGGTTTAGAACTATAGCAGGAATTTTTGGATTATTATTTGCTGTAGGATTCAATGTTATTATACAAAAGGTTTCTTCTCAGGCAAATGACCCTGAGAAAATGGCAAATATGCTTATGCAGGGAAATAATTCCTTAGTAAATGGGACTACAAAGTTTTTCCCAAGTACAAAACCTGCTTTAAACAGCTTGCTATATAGTGGAGATTTAAGGGGATTAGTCAATTTGTTATTATTCCTCCTTATATCCTTTGCTCTGCTTGCAATACTTCTAATTCTAGGAGAGGCATTATATCTAAAGAGCGTTATTGGAATCTCTGAAACTATGTCAAAACGAAAGAAGCTAAGTGCAAAGGAATTTGAAGAGGGAACTACTCAAAAATCTGCTGTATGGTCATATACTGTAAAAGAGTTAAGATCCCTATTCAGGACACCGGCGTATTTCATGAATTGTGTAATAATGAACTTACTATGGCCAATATTTTTATTCATACCTGTGTTAGCACAACCTGATATTCTGAAGGATCTATCAAAATTAAAACTGTTTATGAAGGATAGCTCTAACATGGGTATGATTATAGGTATAGCTTTTGGGTTTATGATGTTCATATCGCTAGCAAATCCAACTGCAGCTACAGCTATATCTAGAGAAGGTGAAAATATGTTCATAAATAAGTATTTGCCTATAAACTATAGTAAGCAAATATTAGCTAAAGTACTTTCAGCTGTTATTCTTAATTCTATAGGAATATTAGTGATGATAATTGTTGCAATTGCTATAGTGCAGCCACCAGTGTACTTAATACTTATGGTGATGATTTTAGGTATTGTAGTTACATTTTTTACAGCTTTTGTAGGAATATTAATTGATATTAATTTTCCAAAACTCCAATGGGAGAATGAGCAAAAGGCTGTAAAGCAAAATGTGAATGTTGTAATTATGATGTTCGGAGGTATGATTATTGGGGGGCTTACAGTATTTGCTGTTATAGCACTGGGCTTTAAGCTATGGGCTGCATTTGGAGTATTATTTGCAGTTTATGGAGTAGCTACCTTGATTTTATACCTTGTTGCAACTACTGTAGGAGCTGAGGTGTACGAAAAAATAGTAGCTTAATATTTATAAGGTGAGCAAACCTGTAATTAGGTTTTGCTCACCTTATCTGTTTTTTTGTAACTTAATGAAATGTGAATTGTTAAATATTTAATTTTTCGAATTGTTTAAAATAATTTTTCTATTGTGCTATAATAAAAATAACATTATTCGACAAGAATTATAATAATCAATACCAAATTGTCTTAACTGATGTTCGTAATAAATCAATAAATAGGTAATTGGAGTATGACAATAGTTTCGAGGTGCTCTGTAGCAAAAGGAGAGGAGGAAATTATTATGGAGGGCTGGAAGGAACTCTATAACCAATGCTATAGCTGTAACAAGTGCGGTTTGGCACAAATGAGAAAAAATATGGTGTTTGGTGAAGGAAATCTTAAAGCTGATATTATGTTCATAGGAGAGGCACCAGGAGCCGACGAGGATGAGCAGGGAAAGCCTTTTGTTGGAAAAGCAGGGCAGTTATTAACGAAAGCACTAACAGCATTAGACTTATACAGGGATAAAGATTATTACATATGCAATATATGCAAGTGCAGGCCTGAAAATAACAGAACTCCTTTAGAGGAAGAAGCGCTAAGCTGTCTTCCCTATCTTAGAAATCAAGTTGCACTTGTGAGACCTAAAATCATTGTATGTTTGGGAGCTACTGCTCTAAAGTATGTTATGGGTGAAAATTTGAAGATAACTAAGGACAGAGGCAGATGGATTGAAAGAAAAGGGTATTATTTAATAGCAACATTTCATCCTGCAGCTCTTTTTAGGGATGAGAGTAAGAAGCAATTATTTTGGCAGGATTTAAAGAGTATAAAGGAAAAGTATGATGAGATAAGAGGGGAAAAATAAACTTTATAGTTTTGGTGATGTTATATAATGATAATATATTAATAAGGAGTAAAACAAATGAAAGCAGAATATATCAATCCTTTTTTAAAGGCCTTTGACAATGTAGTAGGGCAGCTTATATTTGTAAAATCTGAAGTGGGAAATATTTTTGTAAAAGAAGGCACTAAAAAGTCTGGTCATGTTGTAATAACTATAGGGGTTACTGGGGACCTTGTTGGAAGCGTTGTATTAAGTATGAATGAAGATACAGCAAAATGGTTAGCATCAAAAATGATGTTTGGTATGGAAGTAACCGAGTTTAATGATATGGCTAAGAGTGCTATTGCAGAGTTAGGCAATATGATAGCTGGTAATTCTTCAACTTATTTTCACGACATGGGACAAAAAATAGATATTACACCGCCAACTCTCTATACTGGGGATAATATTGAAGTTTTTGCCTATAAGTCAAAGACGCTGTGTGTGCCCATGAAGGTAGAGAATCATACAATAGAGATAGATGTGTCACTAGGATAATTTTTTAATCCAAATGCTATAGCTTTTAATTATGCTTTATAAGGAATTATAATATATTATTTAACTTCGTTATAATTAGTAGTTCTAAGTATATTTTAGGAATCCAAAATGGATTCCTTTGTTTTTGTTGTTTTTAGATGCTAAATATGAAACTATCAGGAATATTTAAAGTGCTAGAATGAGAAACTAAGTATGTTAAATACATATTTAGAAGGAGGATTCTAGGCATGTCTGATAAAGATATTAAAGATTCTTATGATAGGAGCGCCCAAAGAATGAGCGGTTCCACTCAAACTATTGCTGGAAAAATTCATGATTCCAATGATCCAAGTATGCATACTGATTTACACGACAAGGTAACAGTTAACTATGAGAACATTGAAAAGTCTCCTGATATGGAGGAAGTTCATAAGTGGCAGAGAGAACATATTTCAAAGGGTGACCAAACAAAAGAAGGATTTCCTATGAATGTTATTATTGACCCAGCCATGAGAGAAATGTACCAGGTAGTACATAGTGCAGGTATGACAAATGTTTTTGACAGGTTTTCTCAGCAGCAGCCTATTCAATGTAAATTCTGTATGGAGGGGCTATCCTGCCAGTTATGTGCTAATGGACCCTGCCGTATAAGTGACAAAGTACCTAGAGGAACCTGCGGAGTTGATGCCCATACTATGGTAGCTAGAAATTTTATGTATAGACACGTTACCATAGGAACTTCAGCAAATATTTTTCATTGCCACCAAGCAGCTAGAACACTTAAAGCAGCGGGAGAGCATCCTGAAAGTGGACTAAAGATTAGAGATGCTGAAAAGCTAAAAAAATATGCTGATATGGCTGGACTTGATGCCAATAAGCCAATCAATGAATTAGCAGTAGAGTTTGCAAACTGGGTTATGGCAGATATTCACTCTCCATTTCACATACCTTCAAAGGCAGTGGAAGCTTTTGCACCTACAAGAAGAAAGGAATTGTGGAATAAGCTAGGTTTATTCCCTGGTGGAGGATATAGTGAGATAGCCTTTGCTCAAACTCAATGTATGACTAATTTTAATTCTGATCCAGTAGAATTTTTATTAAGATCGGTAAGATTAGGTATTGCCAATGAATATCAAGGTTTATTCCTCTTAGACATAATACAAGAAATACTAATGGGAACTCAAAAGATAGAAATGAAAAAGCAGAATATGGGGCTTTTAAAAGAAAACATGGTAAATATCATTACCAATGGTCACATGCCGCTGCTAGCTCATGTTGCTCTGGAAATGGCTTCAACTGATGAATGGCAGCAAAAGGCTAAAGAGGCTGGTGCAGAGGGCATTCAAATGCTTGGCCACGTATGTGAAGGTCAGCAGCTTATTAATTATGATGGAACTCATAATCAAAAGGCCTATGCAGGGCAAGAAGGAGAATGGCTATCAGAAGAATATCTATTTGCAACTGGTGTAATAGACCTGTTTATGTTTGATTACAACTGTACTATACCTACCTTGCCAGTATATGCAAAGAGATTTGGTACTAAAATGTTAGGAACTCATCCAGTAATTAAGCTTCAAGGCACTGAGACTTTAGATTTTGTGCCTGAAAAAATGAAGGAACAGGCTGCAAAGGCATTGAATGAGGCAATTGATGGATTTAAAGCAAGAAAAGCAGAAAACAGAAAGGTTTATATACCTAAGCATGTATCTGATTGTATGGTTGGATTTAGTACCGAATCTGTAAGAGAAGCTCTTGGTGGAAGCTTTAAACCTCTTATAGACCAGATTGTTAATGGAAACATAAGAGGTATAGCAACTATAGTTGGATGTACTACCGCAAGATATGGTCAAGGTGGAAGTAATATATTTAAAATAACTCAAGGCTTGATAAAGAACAATATATTAGTACTTTCAGGAGGCTGTACTTCAAGTGTTATGGAATATACAGGATTAACAAATCCAAAGGCTGCAGATGAATGTGGAGAAGGCCTTAAAGCAGTATGTAAGCAGCTTGGAATACCACCTGTACTTACTTATGGAGCATGTGTGGATATTGGAAAGATGACACATACAGCAAAGGAAATTGCAGATGCTCTTGATGTTGACACTAATATGCTTCCAATAGTAATAGGAGCACCAGAGTATCTAGAGCAGAAGGCAGTAGCAGATGCATGTACTGCTGTGGCTCTTGGATGGCTTGTGCATGTTGCACCAGTTCCATCAATTACAGGCAGCAGTGTAGTTGTAGAAACATTAACTCATACTACTGAAACTCTAGGACTAGGAAAAGTAGTAGTAGAAATGGATGCAGAAAAAACAATACAAATATATGTTGATCATATTGAAAAGAAGAGAAAAGAGCTTGGTTTAACAACATAGCATGGTGCCGTGCCACGGGGACGTTTCGCATAGCACATCTGTGCCAAAGGTCACGTCCCCGTGGCTCCGAAACATCCCTGTGGTACACCACAACCTACTAAAAGTGAGCAGGTTGTGGTTCTTTTATTATTACGGCAGTGGAATACAATATAATTAAGAAATATTTGTAGGGGGAAGAAAATAAAATGAAAATCGGAGTTATTATGGGCGGTACTTCATCAGAAAGAGAAATTTCACTGCTTACAGGAAACGAAATGATAAAAAATTTAGATAGTGATAAATATGAGATTAT